>NZ_JBIUUU010000002.1:731194-757841 GCF_044742595.1 Streptomyces sp. NPDC087859
CCGGGCGCCGGGCGCCGGGCGCCGGGCGCCGGGCGCTGGAGGCTGGGCGCCGGGCGTCGGAGGTCGAGCGCCGGGCGCGCTGTCGGCCCATGGGACGGCGGGCGGGCTGTGGTCCGGGTCTACGGCATCATCGGGTAGCTTCCCGTGTTCGTCGGTGCGTGTTCCGGTAGCCACAGGACGGCCACCGCGCCCTCTGCCGGGACTCCCTCGGGTGCGCCTGGGGGGCGGATGTTGCGGAAGGTGAGGCGGGCGCCGAGGACCCGGGCCTGGCCGGCGGCGATGGTCAGGCCGAGGCCGTGGCCGTGGCCCGCGCGGTCGCTGCTGCCGGTGCGGAAGCGGCTCGGTCCGTCGGCGAGGAGGTCCTCGGGGAACCCGGGGCCGTGGTCGCGGACCCGGATGACCCGGCCCTCGACGGTGACCTGGATGGGCGGTCTGCCGTGCCGGGCGGCGTTGGCGAGCAGATTGAACAGCACCCGCTCCAGGCGCCGCGGGTCCGTCGTGACCATCGACTCGTGCACCACCCGGACGTCGATCTCCGGGTCCTTCGCCATCACCCGCCGGGCGACGAACTCGCCCAGCAGGATGTCCTGGAGCTCCGCCCGCTCGGACGCGCTGTCCAGCCGGGCCACCTCCAGGACGTCCTCGACGAGGGTGCGCATGGCCTTCGCCCGGTCCAGGACCAGCTCGGTCGGCCGGCCAGGGGGAAGGAGCTCGGCCGCAGTGAGCAGGCCGGTCACCGGGGTCCGCAGCTCGTGCGCGATGTCCGCGGTGACCCGCCGCTCCGCCTCCAGGCGCTGCTCCAGCGCTTCCCGCATGGCGTCCACGGCGCTCGCGAGGTCGTCCGTCTCGTCCCGTACGACCCCGCCGATCGCGTCCCGCACCCGCACGTTCGTCTCACCGCTCGCGACCTCGTTGGCGGCGGCCGCGGCCTTGCGCAGCCGGCTCGACAGCCGGCCCCCGATGAGCACGCCGAGCGCGCTGCCGCCGAGGACGACCGCGATGGAGCCGATCACCAGGGCCTGGTCCAGGTCCTTGAGGATGTCGGTGCTGCGGTCGGTGAACCCGGTGTGCAGGGACAGCACATTGCCGTCCTTGGCCGGTACGGCCGCCCAGATGTCCGGCATCCCGCCCGGCCCGTCCGTCACATAGGTCGCCCGGCGTCCCTGCTCGACCTTGTGCCGCAGCGGCATCGGCAGCGACGAGTCGTTCTTCTCGACGTGCGGGAAGTTGGCCAGGCCGGTCTTCTCGTAGTTGTTCTGGGCGATCTGGATGCGTTCGTCGGCGAGGTCGCGGGCGTTGTCCAGCATCGAGACCCGGGCGGCGTTGTGCACGACCAGGCTCAGCGCGATCGCGACCAGCGCGCCGACCAGCGCGATGGCCGCGCTGAGCTTCCACCTCAGTCCTGTACGGATGCCCGTACGCTCCAGCCGCGCCGGGACCAGGCGCCGAAGATTCCCCCGCATGTCCGCCCCGCTCAGGCCTTCAACTTGTAGCCGAAACCACGGACCGTCTCGATCCGGTCCTGGCCGATCTTCGTACGCAGTCGCTGCACATGGACGTCGACGACGCGGGTGTCACCGCCCCAGCCGTAGTCCCACACCCGCTCCAGGAGCTTGTCCCGCGACAGGACCGTGCCCGGCGCGGAGGAGAACTCCAGGAGCAGTCGCATCTCGGTCGGGGTGAGGGCCACCGGCTCCCCGGCCCGGCGCACCTCCATGCCCTCGGTGTCGATCTCCAGCTCGCCGAAGGTCAGCACCCCGCCGTCGGCCGCGGCGCCGCCCTCCTCGGACCGGTCACCGCCGCCCGCGTGCCCGAAGCGGCGCAGCACCGCGCGGATACGGGCCACCAGCACGGCGCCGTCGAACGGCTTGGTGACGTAGTCGTCGGCGCCCGCCTCCAGGCCCAGCACCACGTCGATGGAGTCCGCGCGCGCCGACAGCATGATCACCGGGACGGTCGACTCGTCCCGGATGCGCCGGCACAGGCTGACGCCGTCCAGGCCCGGGACCATGACGTCCAGCAGGGCGATGTCGGGGCGGTCGGCGCGGAACGCCTCCAGGCCCGACAGTCCGTCGGGCATGGCGGTGACCGCGAAGCCGTCCCGCTCCAGGGCGAGTTGGGTGGCCTCGCGGATGACGTCGTCGTCCTCGACGAACAGAACGTGGGTCTGGTCTGCCATCCCGCTGCTCTCTGTCCTCGTGTCGCTGTGTGGGTGTCGCTGTCCGGGTGTCGCTGTCTGTGGGGGAGTCGTGGTGCCGTTGACAAGTGATCGGATCGTAGGCCCCGATCGGTTCACTCCGAGGGCGACGGGGTGGGCCCGAGGTCGCCGAGCTCATTGTGCGCGTACCGCACCTTGACGAAGTGACCCGCCGAGGACCACCGGTAGGTGATCACGTCCTCGCCGGACGGGCTCGACACCGGGTCGCCCTTCTCGTACAGCTGCCTGCTCACCACCAGGTTGCCGCTGCTGTCGATCTCGGCGTAGACCGGGGACTCCTCGGCGCTGAACACGTTCTCGTACGCGCCACGCTCCTCGTGGTACACGTACGAGCCGACACCGACGCCGTCGCCGCAGGTCAGCACGTTGACCACGATGTCGTCCGACGAACCTCCGGTCAGATCGCCGTAGGCCACGTCGAGCGGGTACTCGTCCGCGACGCACGGCTTGAGGCCGTCCTTGACCTCCGCCGAGACCAGCGGGTCGCTCTTGACCAACTTGACCGCCGTCGTGTGGCTCAGCGAGTCGGAGCCGGAATCGGGGTCGGACGCGAAGGCGGAGGGCGCGGAGGCAGGGGCCCTGGAAGGCGAGGCCGAGGCGGCGGCTCCCGCCGCTATGTCGGTGCTCGACGAGGACTCGGCGAACGCCGGTCCCTCGTCACGGGTGCCGGTGCCGCCGGTGGCGCAGGCGGAGACGAAAAGGGCGAGGGCGGCGAGCACGGCCACCGCCGTGAACGCCGCCTGCAAAGTGCCCCGGCCCGGTGAGGGGTCCGCGTCGGTCAGGCCGCCGTGCAACGCTCCCGCTCCTCACGCTCCAGCGCGCGTGCGTCCAGATCGCGGCTCTCCAGTTCCTCGCGGAGCCTGGCGAGGGCCCGGTGCAGCGTGCTCTTGACCGTTCCGGCCGACATGCCGAGGGCGGCGGCCGTCTCCTCCGTGGACATCTGCTCCCAGTGTCGCAGCACGACCACGCTGCGCTGCTTCGGGGCGAGCACTTTCATGATGTCCATCAGCAGGGCGCGGTCCGCGTGCTGCTCGGTGGCGTCGTCGACCGAGGCGTCCGGGAGCTGCTCGGTCGGCACCTCCTCCAGCTTGCGGGCCCGCCACCACTCGGTACGGGTGTTGATCATGACCCGGCGCAGGTAGGCGTCCGCGAGCCGCTTGTCCGCGATGCCGTCCCAGCGGTGGTACGTCCGTGCCAGCGCCGTCTGCAGGAGGTCCTGGGCGTCGACCGGGTCCGGGACCAGGCGACGGGCGCTGCGCAGCAACGCGTCCTGCCGGGTTCGCACGTACTCCTCGAACTCGAGCACCTCGCCCTGCGCCATGATCGACCGCCTCCATCCCCGTTTCCGACCCGCCCGCTGCCGGTTCTCCGTTACCTGTGTGCCGCGCTCTCCTGCGGTACGCCAATGAAGCTACGGAGCTGTTGTCACGGGGCTGTGCGGGACAGCGCGCGGCCAGCGCTCGGCTGTCCGTCGGTTGTGTAACGGAAGTAGGAAAGGGGTAAACCGGCGCACCGAATGGCGCCGGTTCAGGGTGATTTGGCCGTGTGGAGCGGTGCGTTACGTCAACGGCAGCCGATACAAACCACCGGACAGGGGCTCGACAAGCCCGTCCGCGACGAGTCCGTCGAGCGCCCGCGCGCGCTGCACCGGCTCGTGCCACACCCGGTCGAGCGCGGCCTGCGGCACGGGCGCGTGGGCCTCGCGCAGGACGGCGAGGAGCTTGCCGCGGACCTGGCGGTCGGTACCGGCGTACGTCTGTCCGCGCCGCGGCGGACCGTCGTGCTCCGGCTTGCCCGCGAGCCGCCAGGCGCACTGGGCGGCGATCGGACAGTGGTGGCAGGACTCGTTCCTGGCGGTGCACACCAGCGCACCGAGCTCCATGGAGGCGGCGGCCCAGCGGGCGGCCGTCCGCTCCTCCTGCGGCAACAGGGTGCGGGCCAGCTTGCGTTCGGCGGCGGTGGTGGCGTTCGGCGGGTACTGCACGCCGGTGACGGCCCGCGCGAAGACGCGGCGGACATTGGTGTCGAGGACCGCGTGCCGCTGTCCGTACGCGAAGGAGGCGACCGCAGCGGCCGTGTACTCCCCGATGCCGGGCAGCGCGAGGAGCTGGGAGTGGTCGGTGGGTACGTCGCCGCCGTGCCGTTCGGTTATCGCGACGGCCGCCCCGTGCAGGCGCAGGGCGCGACGCGGATAGCCGAGGCGGCCCCACGCGCGCACGGCCTCACCGGGGGCATCCTTAGCGAGGTCGGCGGGGCGCGGCCAGCGGGCCAGCCACTGCTCGTACACCGGCAGGACGCGGCTGACCGGCGTCTGCTGCAACATGAACTCGCTGACCATCACCCCCCACGGCCCGGCTTCCGGGCGCCGCCACGGCAGATCGCGGGCGTGCTCGTCGAACCAGTCGATGACGGGTGTGTGCAGGTGCTCTCCGCCGGGAGACCCGGAGAGGGGGTCGGAGGGGCTGCTGTGCGGGGGCTTCGTGGGCGCAGTCATGGCCTTCCGATCCTGCCATGCGGGGGAGGGGGTGCGGGGGAAGCGCCACCCCTCAGGGGTACGGCGGGCAGGGGCGCGCGGGGGCAGTGCCGGAGAGAGGACGGCGCCCGACGAGGGGAAGCGGTGCGTGTCGGCGGTGTGCCGTACCCACGTACGAGTGTCATGCGGAAGAGCGGTGATGTCACAGAGGGTAGGCGACTGGCTGAAACCGTCACGCCCCGCGATCATGATGCGCCCGAGTGTGTGCGGGCGGCCGCGTGAACCGCCGTTTCCGAAATGATGATCCGGAAAAGTTGTGGTCCCCGGCGGCGGGTAGGGGCGGCGAAGGCGCCGATCTCTCGTACAGTTTGCGCCGTGGGATCTCTGCGCAATCCGGTCGGGCCGCTTCCCTCCACCATCTACTGGCGACGGAGGGCCGTACTGCTGTCTGTGCTGGCCCTGTTGGCGTTGCTGATCGCCTGGGTCGTCTCCTCGGGCGGTGGTGGAGGCAAGAACGGTGCCGACGGGTCCAACGACAAGAATCCCTCGCCCTCGACCATCACGCCGGGGCCGACCGGCTCAGGGCCGGCGATCAGTCAAGCGCCGGGCGGGCGCGACGAGTCGACGCCGGGTGGGGACTCCGGGGGAACGGAATCGGGGTCGGGGTCGGACGGCGGGTCCGGCGAGGGCTCCTCGACTTCCGGTACGGGGTCCGGCTCCGGTGGGTCCGAAGGCGCGGCCGGTGGCGGCGGTACGGGCAGCGGGGTCGGGCAGGACGACACCCTTCCGGCGGGGTCCGGGGTGCCCAACTGCACCGCGGGATCCGTGAAGTTGACCGTGAGCAGCTTCCGCAACGGGTACGGGCCCGGCGAGACGCCGGCGCTGCTGCTGACCGCGGCGAACTCCTCCGGTGGTGACTGCAAGGTCGATCTCGGGCCGAAGAGCGCGGTGTTGACGATTACCGAGGCGGCCGAGGACGACGAGTACTGGTCCTCCGCGGACTGCCCGAAGACCGCGGCGAGCCTGGTGTTCCGGGTGCCCGCGGGGAGCAGCATCACGTACACCGTGAAGTGGGACCGCAAGCCGAGTGCTCCGCAGTGTGCGACGCCGCCGGCGGGGTCCGCGGGTGCGGGGACGTATCTCGTGGAGCTGGCCGCGCCGGGGTACGCGAAGGTGCAGACGTCGTTCGTGCTGGAGAGCGACTGAGGCAGGGCGCGTGGCGTCGGCTGCGGCCCTCGTCGCGGCTGGTCGCTGGTCGCCGCCTACGCGGCGGAGCCGCACATCAACACGGCCCCGCAATACGGCCCCGCGCCCCTGAGGTCGCTACACGTACCGTTCCAGGATCGAGCTCTCGGCCAACCTCGACAGGCCCTCTCGTACGCTGCGTGCCCGCGCCTCGCCGACCCCGTCCACCGTCTGCAGGTCGTCCACGCTCGCGGCCAGCAGCTTCTGCAGGCCCCCGAAGTGTTCCACCAGGCGGTCGATGATCGCGCCCGGCAGCCTCGGCACCTTCGCCAGCAGCCGGAAGCCTCGCGGCGAGACCGCCGAGTCCAGCGCCTCCGGGGAGCCGGTGTAGCCCAACGCCCGTGCCACCGTGGACAGTTCGAGGAGCTCGGCGTGGGTGAGGGCGTTGAGCTCGTACAGGGCCTCGTCGACCGTGCGGGAGCGCTTGGCCGTGGGCTCGGGGACGTAGTCCCGGACCACCAGCTCGCGCTCGGGCTCCACGCCCGCGATCAACTCGTCGAGCTGGAGGGCGAGGAGACGTCCGTCCGTGCCGAGTTCGAGCACGTACTCGGCGATCTCCGTCGCGATGCGGCGGACCATCTCGAGGCGCTGCGCCACCGCCGACACGTCCCGGACCGTCACGAGGTCCTCGATCTCCAGCGCTGACAACGTTCCCGCGACCTCGTCCAGACGGAGCTTGTAGCGCTCCAGGGTCGCCAGGGCCTGGTTCGCGCGGGACAGGATCGCCGCCGAGTCCTCCAGGACGCGGCGCTGGCCGTTGACGTAGAGGGCGATCAGACGCATGGACTGGGAGACCGACACCACCGGGAAGTCGACCTGCTTGGAGACGCGGTCCGCCGTGCGGTGACGCGTGCCCGTCTCCTCCGTGGGGATCATCGGGTCGGGCACCAGCTGCACACCCGCCCGCAGGATCTTCGATCCGTCCGTGGAGAGCACGATGCCGCCGTCGAGCTTGCACAGCTCACGCAGACGCGTGGCCGTGAACTCGACATCCAGGACGAAACCGCCCGTGCACATCGGCTCGACGGTCTTGTCGAAACCGAGCACGATGAGTCCGCCCGTGTTGCCGCGGAGAATCCGCTCGAGGCCGTCGCGCAGGGCCGTGCCGGGTGCCACGGCGCTCAGTGAGGCGCGCATCAGGCCATCGGCACCGGAGCTCCCACCGGACTTTCCGGGAGCTGCTGCCCGGTCGTTGGCTGCCACTGCACTCCTCCGGTCGCAGGTTCTGGGACGCTCCCGTTTCGCACCTTCGGTTCGTACGGACGGGCGAGACCAGGGCAAAGTCTACCGGCGCTCCTCCTCGTCCCGTGGGGCGTCTCGCCGACGCGACCGCGGAAGGACTCTCAGGGCCTCTCCTATGTCGGCCACTTCCAGGACCTTCATACCGGCGGGGATCTTGCCCGGGTCGCCCGGCACGAGTGCGTGGGTGAAGCCCAGACGGTGTGCCTCGGCGAGCCGGCGCTGGACCCCCGTGACCCGTCTGACCTCGCCCGCAAGGCCCACTTCGCCGATCGCGACGAGGTTCTTGGGCAGCGGGGTGTCGCTCGCCGCCGACGCCAGCGCGAGGGCGATGGCGAGGTCCGCGGCCGGCTCCGACAGCTTCACTCCGCCGACCGTCGCGGAGTAGATGTCCCTCTTGCCGAGTGCACTGATCCTGCCTCGCTGCTCCAGGACGGCGAGCATCATCGAGACGCGGGAGGTCTCCAGACCCGAGGTCGTGCGCCGGGGTGAGGGGATCTGTGAGTCGACGGTGAGGGCCTGGACCTCGGCGACCAGCGGACGGCGGCCCTCCAGGGTGACCGTCAGACAGGTGCCGGGGACCGGTTCGTCACGACGCGTCAGGAAAAGTCCGCTCGGGTCGGTAAGGCCGGTAATGCCCTCGTCGTGCAGTTCGAAGCAGCCGACCTCGTCCGTCGCTCCGTACCGGTTCTTGACGCCGCGGACCAGCCGCAGGCGCGCGTGCCGGTCGCCTTCGAAGGAGAGCACCACGTCCACGAGGTGCTCCAGCAGACGCGGGCCCGCGATGGCGCCGTCCTTGGTGACATGGCCGACGAGGAGGGTGGACATGCCGCGGTCCTTGGAGGCGCGGATGAGCGCGCCCGCCACCTCCCGCACCTGGGCCATGCCGCCGGGGGCGCCGTCGATCTCGGGGGACGCGATCGTCTGGACGGAGTCGAGGATCAGCAGGGACGGCTTCACCGCGTCCAAGTGGCCCAGGACCGCGGCCAGGTCGGTCTCCGCGGCGAGGTACAGATGGTCGTCGATGGCCTTGATGCGGTCGGCGCGCAGCCGGACCTGGCTGGCCGACTCCTCGCCCGTGACGTACAGGGTGCGGTGCTCGTCGCTCGCCGACTTGGCCGCCACGTCGAGCAGGAGGGTCGACTTTCCCACGCCGGGCTCGCCCGCCAGCAGGACGACCGCGCCGGGTACGAGTCCGCCGCCGAGCACCCGGTCCAGCTCGGGTACGCCGGTGGAGCGGGCGGTGGCCGTGCGGCCGTCGACCTGGCCGATGGGCACGGCGGAGGTGGTGACGCGGCCGGGGGCCGTCGTACGCACCGCGGGCGCGCCGTACTCCTCGACGGTGCCCCACGCCTGGCATTCGGGGCAGCGGCCGAGCCACTTCGCCGTCTGCCAGCCGCACTCCGTGCAGCGGTAGGCGGGTCGGTCCTTGGCGGTCTTCGTACGGGCAGCCATGCACGAACCGTAACGGGCGGCACTGACAAAGCCTGTCGGTGACCGTGAGCGCCCGGTGTCATCCGGCCACCGACGTCAAGAACAGGCCACGAAATCGAGGGTTCCTGTCCCCTTATGAGGGATCGTTTCACCCGTACGGAGTAAAAGTGCTCAAGGGGGAAGAAGGGGCCATCGCCCGCGCCCTACGGTCCACGGGTGATGAGCAGCAGTCCGGAGACCTCGACCCGCACCACCGGCGCGCACCGGGCGCAACGGGAGGCGCGCGACCGCGGTGCGGCGCGCACGCTGGCGCAGCGTCCGCCGGCGCGCTACGAGCCGTATCTGGACGGCCTGTTCACCTACTGCCTGTCCGTGCTGTGCGACCACGACGCGGCCACCGCCGCGCTCGGTGACGTCCTCGCGCTCGCCGAGCGCCGCCGCGGTCCGGAGGCGGCCGGGGACCGCCGGGCCTGGCTGTACGCGCTGGCCCGCTGGGCGTGTCTGCGCAAGCTCGCCGAGGCCAAGCAGAAACGTCAGGGCACCCACGCGGCGGGCCGGCACCACGCCGGGCAGCAGGCGGCCCCGCCCGTCTCCGAGGAGACCCAGGAGGAGCGCCGCCGCGAACTCGCCCTGCTGGCCTGGCCGGAGGCCGCCGGCACCACCCCGGAGCAGCGCGAGGCGCTCGAACTCGCCGTACGCCACCACCTCGCCGCCCATGAGGTCGCCGCCGTCCTCGGCATGGAGCCGGCCGCCGCCCGTGAACTGCTCGCCTCCGCCGCCTGCGAGGTCGAGCGCACACGCGCGGCCCTCGCCGTCGTGGAGACCGGCACCTGCCCGAGCGTCGCCCGCCTCACCGGCGACCACCAGCTGGTGATCGGCACGGCCCTGCGCCGCGAGCTCGTACGGCATGTCGACGACTGCCCGCGCTGCCGCCGTACCGCCGAGCGCGCGGTCGCCGGCCGCTGGCCCGGGGCGACGGTCACCCCCGCCGAGCTGCCCGTCCTGCAGGCTCCGCGCGCGACGCTGCACATCGCCATGGCGCACTTCACGCGTGCGTCCGCCCCCCGCTTCGACCGGCGCGGCTTCCCGATGGACCCCAAGGACCGCGCGGCCCGCCGCGACCGCCTACGCGCGCGTGCCGTCACGACGACCGTCGTCGCCACCGTCGTGGCAGCCCCCGTGCTCGCCCTGTGGGCCGCCTACCGGGGCACCCCCACCGCCGATGGCGTCGAGGGGCGCTCGGCCAGCGCCAGCGAGGCGCACGGCCCCGGCAGCCTGGACGGCGAGGCCGCGGGCGGCTACGAGAACGCCGGAAACGCCAGCCCCCGGCCCGCCGACCGCTTCACCAAGGGCGACAAACCCGATGTATCGGTGAAGGTCATCAGCGTCACGGGCGCCGGAAAGAAGGGCGCCGGACAGCTGGAGGTCGCGGCCGGCAACAGCGGCGACACCACCCTGATCACCCTCACCGCCACCGGCGACACCCCGGTCCACTGGTCCGCGAGCACCGGTGCCGACTGGCTCTACCTCAGCCAGTCCTCGGGAACCCTCGAACCCGGCGAATCGTTGACGATCAAGGTGTACGTCGACCATCTGCGCGAGCCGTCCGGCCACTGGAGCGCGCGCGTGGCCGTCTCACCGGCCGGCGCCGTCGTCTCCATCGAGGGTTACGGCACCGCGCCCACCCCGACCGACCCCGGCACCCCCGTCGACCCGCCCCCGTCCACCCAGGACCCGGACCCGACCCCCACGACCTCGGCCCCCACGGACCCGACCCCCAGCGATCCGCCGCCCTCGACGTCCGACCCGGACCCGACGCCGACGGATCCCACCCCGTCCGACCCGGCGAGCTCGACGCCCCCGTCCCATGACAGCGGCGACCCGAGCCCGTCCACGTCGTAACCGTGGAGCTAGTCCGCGGGGTCGGCCGGATGCGGCGCCAGCAGCGGCAGCTGGGAGGCCAGCCGCTCCTCGCACAGCTCGGCCAGCCGGTCGTAGCCCGCCTTGCCCATCAGCTCGGTCAGCTCCGGCCGGTAGGAGACGTACACCGGGTCGCCCGCGCCGTGCGCCGAGGTCGCCGAGGTGCACCACCAGTGCAGGTCGTGGCCGCCCGGACCCCAGCCGCGGCGGTCGTACTCACCGATCGACACCTGGAGCACCCGGGTGTCGTCGGGCCGGTCGATCCACTCGTACGTCCGTCGCACCGGCAGCTGCCAGCAGACGTCCGGCTTGGTCTCCAGCGGCTCCCGGCCCTCCTTGAGCGCCAGGATGTGCAGCGAGCAGCCCGCGCCGCCGGCGAAGCCGGGCCGGTTCTGGAAGATGCACGAGCCCTTGTAGGGGCGGGTCTGGCGGTCGCCGTCCTCGTCCTCCGAGATCCAGCCGCCCTCCGTGCCCTCGTCGTGGAACTGCCAGATCTCCGGAGTGAGCCTGGCCACATGCCCGGCGACCCGCTTCTCGTCGTCCTCGTCGGAGAAGTGGGCACCCAGCGTGCAGCACCCGTCGGCCGCGCGGCCCGGCTGGATGCCCTGGCATCCGCTGCCGAAGATGCAGTTCCAGCGAGAGGTCAGCCATGTCAGATCGCACCGGAAGATCTGCTCGTCGTCCGCCGGATCAGGGAACTCCACCCACGCGCGCGCGAAATCGAGCCCCTTCTCGTCGGCTGCCAGGGCCTGCTTCGACTTCTTCGGTGACTTCACCGGCGACTTCGCCTGCGAAGAACCGCTGGAGGATTTGTCGGCCTTCGCCTTTTTCGTCTTTGGCACGCGTCCAGGGTAAGACGCTTGGCAAGGCTCCGGATACGGCCGACCGCAGGGGTGGCAGTAGCGTTCCGTACATGAGACTCGGTGTCCTCGACGTGGGATCGAACACGGTGCATCTGCTGGTGGTGGATGCCCACCCCGGCGCGCGCCCGCTGCCCGCGCACTCGCACAAGGTGGAACTGCGCCTGGCCCAACTCCTCGACGAGGGCGGCGCGATCGGCCCCGAGGGTGTCGACAAGCTCATCGGTGTCGTCAAGGAGGCCCTTCAGGCCGCCGAGGACAAGGGCGTCGAGGACCTCCTCCCGTTCGCCACCTCCGCGGTGCGCGAGGCCAGCAACGCCGACGACGTCCTCGCGCGCGTGCACGCCGAGACCGGCGTCGAGCTCCAGGTCCTCACCGGGGCCGAGGAGGCCCGCCTCACCTTCCTCGCGGTCCGCCGCTGGTTCGGCTGGTCCGCCGGAAAGCTGCTGGTCCTCGACATCGGCGGCGGCTCCCTGGAGATCGCGTACGGCATCGACGAGGAGCCCGACGCGGCGGTCTCGCTGCCGCTGGGCGCCGGCCGTCTGACGGCCGGCTGGCTGCCCGGCGATCCTCCGGACCCCGAGGCCATACGGGCGCTACGACGCCATGTCCGCACCCAGATCGCCCGCACCGTCGGCGAGTTCGCCCGCTTCGGCGCCCCCGACCACGTCGTCGCCACGTCCAAGACCTTCAAACAGCTGGCCCGCCTCGCCGGCGCGGCCCGCTCCACCGAGGGCCTGTACGTCCAGCGCGAGCTGAAGCGGGAGTCCCTGGAGGCGTGGGTGCCACAGCTGGCGGGGATGACGGTGGCGCAGCGCGCCGAGCTGCCCGGCGTCTCGGAAGGCCGCGCGGGGCAGCTGCTCGCGGGAGCGATGGTGGCCGAGGGCGCGATGGACCTGTTCGGCGTGGAGGCTCTGGAGGTCTGTCCGTGGGCGTTGCGGGAAGGCGTCATTCTGCGGCGACTTGATCACATGGGATCGAGTGTGGGCACGTGACGGGTACGGGGAACCCGGAACCCCCGCGCCCTCCTATGGCAATCGCCACAACGGCGAATAGGCACCCCGCACCCCACCCACCGCAACCCTTAGGCTGACCCCCGTGGCAGAACCAGTCGTACGGATCCCGGATGCGAAGGTCGCGCTCTCCACGGCTTCCGTCTACCCGGAGTCCACGGCGACGGCCTTCGAGATCGCCGCGCGCCTCGGATACGACGGTGTCGAGGTCATGGTGTGGACCGACCCGGTGAGCCAGGACATCGAAGCCCTGCGCCGCCTCTCCGACTACCACCAGATCCCGATCCTCGCCGTACACGCCCCGTGCCTGCTCATCACCCAGCGCGTGTGGTCCACCGACCCCTGGGTCAAGCTCCAGCGTGCCCAGGCGGCCGCCGAGAAGCTCGGGGCGTCCACGGTCGTCGTCCACCCGCCGTTCCGCTGGCAGCGTCAGTACGCCCGCGACTTCGTGAGCGGTATCTGGCGCATGGCGAACGAGACGGACGTCCGCTTCGCCGTCGAGAACATGTACCCCTGGCGTTACCGCGACCGCGAGATGCTCGCGTACGCCCCCGACTGGGACGTGACGAAGGAGGACTACCGTCACTTCACGATCGATCTCAGTCATTCGGCCACGGCCCGTTCCGACGCGATGCAACTGGCCGACCGCATGGGAGACCGCCTCGGCCACGTCCACCTCGCCGACGGCCGGGGCTCGGCCAAGGACGAGCACCTCGTCCCCGGCCGCGGCACCCAGCCCTGCGCCGAGCTGCTGGAACGGCTCGCCCTGACCGGCTTCGACGGCCATGTCGTCATCGAGGTCAACACCCGGCGGGCGATGTCCAGCGCCGAACGTGAGGCCGACCTGGCGGAGGCCCTGGCCTTCACGCGGCTGCATCTGGCCTCCGCGGTGAAGGTGCCGCGGCCGTGACCGGCGTCACCTCGCGGAAACGGGGCCGCCCGCCCGGTACGGAATCGGCCGACACCCGCGACCGCATCCTGACCGCGGCCCGCGAGGAGTTCTCCGAGCGGGGCTACGAGAAGACGTCGGTGCGCGGCATCGCCAAGTCGGCCGGCGTCGACCCGGCCCTGGTCCATCACTACTTCGGCACCAAGGAACAGGTCTTCGAAGCGGCCGTCGAGGTCGCCTTCTCGCCGGCCCTGAAGGTGCGGGACGTGGTCCTCGAAGGCCCCCTCGAGGATGCCGGCGAGCGCATGACCCGCTTCATCTTCGGGCTCTGGGAGAACCCGGTGACCCGCAAGCCGCTGCTCGCGATCATCCGGTCCGCGGTGAACAACGAGGCCGCGGCGGCTGTCTTCCGCCGTCTCGTCGCCACCCAGCTGATGCGCCGGATCGCCGGCGAGCTCGACACCCCGGACGCGGAACTGCGCGCCGAGCTCGCCGCCGCGCAGCTGGTGGGGGTCGCGATGATGCGCTACGTGATCAGGATCGAGCCGGTCGCCTCGGCGGACGTGGAGCTGATCATCGCGCGGGTGGCACCGGTGGTCCAGGGGCATCTGACGAACCCGTGAGCGCCTGGTGAGGTGAGACGGTCATCCCGCATTCCGGACACTGTGTCCGCCCCCTGGATGACCGGCGTACGCTCGATATCAGCCCTACCTGTCTGAAGGAGCGAGCGACGATGCCCGAGCTGAGGTCCCGCACAGTCACCCACGGCCGCAACATGGCGGGCGCACGCGCCCTTATGCGCGCCTCCGGTGTACCCGGTGCGGACATCGGCCGCAAGCCGATCATCGCGGTCGCCAACAGCTTCACCGAGTTCGTGCCGGGTCACACCCACCTCCAGCCGGTCGGCCGGATCGTCAGCCAGGCGATCGTCGAGGCCGGCGGCATCCCGCGCGAGTTCAACACCATCGCGGTGGACGACGGCATCGCGATGGGCCACGGCGGCATGCTGTACTCCCTGCCCTCCCGCGACCTCATCGCGGACTCGGTCGAGTACATGGTCGAGGCCCACTGCGCGGACGCCCTGATCTGCATCTCCAACTGCGACAAGATCACGCCGGGCATGCTGAACGCGGCCCTGCGTCTGAACATCCCCACGGTCTTCGTCTCCGGCGGTCCGATGGAGTCCGGCCGCGCCACCCTGGTCGACGGCTCGGTCCGTACGCTCGACCTGGTCGACGCGATGTCCGACGCCGTGAACGACAAGATCTCCGATGAGGACATGCTCCGCATCGAGGAGAACGCCTGTCCGACCTGCGGCTCCTGTTCCGGCATGTTCACGGCCAACTCGATGAACTGCCTGACCGAGGCCATCGGCCTCTCGCTCCCGGGCAACGGCTCGACCCTGGCCACGCACACGGCCCGGCGCCGGCTGTACGAGGACGCGGCCCGCACGGTCATGGACATCACCCGCCGCTACTACGAGCAGGACGACGAGACGGTCCTGCCGCGCGCGGTCGCCTCCTTCGCGGCCTTCGAGAACGCCATGGCCCTCGACATCGCCATGGGCGGCTCCACCAACACGATCCTGCACCTGCTGGCGGCGGCCCAGGAAGCGGGCGTCCCCTTCGGCCTGGAGGAGATCAACGAGGTCTCGCGCCGGGTCCCGTGCCTGGCGAAGGTGGCCCCGAACGTCGCCAAGAACCGCACGTACTACATGGAGGACGTGCACCGCGCCGGCGGCATCCCGGCCCTGCTGGGCGAGCTGCACCGCGCGGGCCTGCTGCGGGAGGACGTCCACTCCGTCCACAGCCCGTCCCTGGCGGACTGGCTGAAGACGTGGGACGTCCGCGGCGGCTCCCCCTCGCCGGAGGCGCTGGAACTGTGGCACGCGGCCCCGGGCTGCGTCCGGTCCGCCGAGGCCTTCTCCCAGTCGGAGCGCTGGGACACCCTGGACGAGGACGCGGAGGGCGGCTGCATCCGCAGCGCCGAGCACGCGTACTCCAAGGACGGCGGCCTGGCCGTCCTCAAGGGCAACCTGGCGGTCGACGGCTGCGTCGTGAAGACGGCCGGCGTCGACGAGTCCATCTGGACCTTCGAGGGCCCGGCGGTCGTCTGCGAGTCCCAGGAAGAGGCCGTCCAGAAGATCCTGACCCAGGAGGTCAAGGAGGGCGACGTCGTCGTCATCCGCTACGAGGGCCCCAAGGGCGGCCCCGGCATGCAGGAGATGCTCTACCCGACCTCGTACCTCAAGGGCCGCGGCCTCGGAAAGCTCTGCGCCCTGGTCACCGACGGCCGCTTCTCCGGCGGCACCTCCGGACTGTCGATCGGCCACGCGTCCCCCGAGGCGGCGGCCGGCGGCACGATCGCGCTCGTCGAGGACGGCGACCGCATCCGCATCGACATCCCGAACCGCACCATCGAACTCCTCGTCGACGAGGCCGAACTGGCCCGCCGTGACGCGGCGCTGGGCGGGGTGTACGCCCCCAAGAACCGCGAGCGCAAGGTCTCGGCGGCGCTGCGGGCCTACGCGGCGATGGCCACCAGCGCGGACAAGGGCGCGGTCCGGGACGTTTCCAAGCTGGGCTGACCTTCAGGGTTCTGCCACGAGGGCCGCCTCTTCGGAGGCGGCCCTTTCCGTGTCACCAGGCCGAGGGACGGCGGGCGTCCACGGAGAAGACGGTGCCGTCGGGGGCGGAGGCGTAGATGTGGGTGTTGGCGGTGATGGGTTCGGGCAGTGCCCCCGAGACCTGAGCCGAACCCGAGCCCACCCGAGCAGGGGTCTGCCCGAGCAGTTTGCCGTCACGGGCGTCCACAGCGAGGAGGCGGCCGTCGGGGGCGCTCACGTACACGTGGTTCCCTTCGGCGAGCGGCGCCGATCCCCGTGCCAGGCCCGTCTCCAGACTCCAGCTCTGCTTGCGTGCGTTCATGTCGATGGCCACCAACGACCCGCCGGCGCCCATGAGATAGACGCTGTCGCCTTTCACGGTGCCATGGGCCTGCTGGAGCGGGGCGGGCAACGCCACCCGCTCCGAGGCCCCGTCGTCGGGCGTATAGCGGATCACGGCTTCGGCGTCGCCGTAGACCGCGTCGAGGGCGAGCAAATAGACCGATCCGCCAGCAGTGCCGAGGAGTTTCAGGGTCCCGTCCAGGTGTGTGTCCCACCGGACGTCACCCGTGTCGGGGTCCACCGCGCTCACCCGGGTACTTGATCGGTCGTCGGACGTGCTCGTCGCGTACGCGGACCGGTCTCCCGCGAACGAGACGAAGTAGGGAGCCTTGTGCCCCGGTATCCGGCCGCTCCACTTCGTGTCGCCCGAAGCGCCGTCCACGCCGGTGACCGTTCCCTCGGCGCCGGTGAGGAGAACCATGCCCCCGGCGCACACCAGCCCGCTGTACGAGGCCTTCCGCTGCCAACGTGTCGTGCCTGAAGTGGGGTCGAGCGCATCCAGGCGTCCGCTGCGTTGCGGCGTGGGCTGTACGAGACCGCCCGAAACGAGCGGCGGACCGCTCTGCGGCCTGGACGTGGAGCGCCGCCAGAGAACGCGACCGTCGGCCGGGTCGAGAGCGAAGACCAGTTCGCCCTGTGCGCAGAGCAACTTGCCCTCACCGTAGGAACACTTGGGGGTGCCTTTCGCGGGAGCCGCCACGGCCCAGTCCTCGAACCCGGCCGACCCGGTCTGTGCCGGACTGCTCTTCGGTGTCGCACGTTTGTCGTCGAGCAGGTGCACGCAGGCCAGTGTGACGACCACGGCGAGGCCGATCACCCCGGCTGCGAACGCCGCCACCCTGCGGGAACGCCGCTTGGGACGCCGCTCGGGATCCTTGCCGCGGGGCTCCGGCTCGGACACGTCACCTGTCCGCTGCGCCGGTATGAACGCCTGCGTGTCGTACGAGGCGGCGACCGACCGCAGCTCCCGCATCAACTCATCGGGTGTGGGTCGGTCTTCGGGTTCCTTGGCAAGACACCGCACGATGAGCGGCGCGAGATTCTCCGGTACGCCGGCCAGGTCGGGCTCGTCGTGGACGACCTGGTACGCGACGACGTACGGGCTGTCCGAGTCGAACGGCCCACGCCCCGTGGCCGCGTGCACCAGCACGGACCCCAGCGCGAAGATGTCGGCGGCCGGTCCCACCTCCCGCGGCCGCCGGAACTGCTCCGGCGCCATGAAGGGCGGCGTGCCGATCAACTTCCCCGTCTCGGTGCGCAGTTCGCTGTCCTTTGGCCGGGAAATGCCGAAGTCGATGACCTTCGGTCCGTCCTCGGCGAGCAGCACATTGCTCGGCTTGAGGTCCCGGTGCACCACGCCGACCCTGTGAATGTCGCGCAGCGCCTCGGCCAGTCCGGCCATGAGGCGGCGCAACTGGGCAGGAGCCATGGGCCCGTTCCGCTTCACTTCCTCGGCGAGGGTCGGACCGGGAATGAACAGCGTGGCCATCCAGGGCCGTTCGGCCTCCGGATCGGCATCGACGACGGGCGCGGTAAAGGCACCGCTCACCCGCCGAGCGGCGGCGACCTCCTGCCGGAACCGACCCCTGAACTCAGGGTCCTTGGCGAATTCGGTGTGTACGACCTTCACCGCCAGTGTCATCCCGGAGGCGCTCTGTGCGCGATGCACGACGCCCATTCCGCCGGAACCGAGGCGGGACTCCAGACGGTAGTGGCCGGCGTACTCGGGAAGTTCCGCTTCCGCGCCCGCTCCGGTGTTGTGCTGCGGCGCCATGGAACCACCCCCGTGCTGTTCGTCCGCGCGCGCGACGCACGGAGCCTAGTCGATGACTCGTGCGAGACAGAGGCGGCTTGCTAGCGTTCGTGTGCGAGTTGCGCACGCCTGTTTCGCGGCGTGTTCGAGGGGAATCAACGGGGTCCCACGACAACTGTGGGGCTCAACGGGGGAGTACTTTCATGTCTGTTGAACGTGTCGAAGAGGTCGAGAGCGGAGACGAGACAAAGTCCGTCACCGCCACGGCGGCCACGTCCGCCGCCCTGCGCTACTACTCGGTCGCCCCGGGCTATCGCCTGAACGTCCGTAGCGGTCCGGGCACCGGCTACACCATCGTCCGTGTCCTGGCCGAGGGGGCCAAGGTCCCGATCTGGTGCCAGACGCCGGGCACGAACATCGCCGGCCCGTACGGCACGTCGAACATCTGGGACAACATCGACGACGGCGAGTACATCTCGGACGCGTATGTGAACACCGGCAGCGACGGCTACATCCGCCCGCGCTGCTCCCTCTGACCTCACCGCCCATACCCGGGGGAACCTCATGACGTCATTGAGACGCCGCTCCGTCCTGCTCGCCGGCCTCAGCGGCGCCTTCATCACGGTGGGCGCCGCCACCGCCGAGGCCGCGACCTTGCGCTATTACGAGGTCGCGCCGGGCTATCGCCTCAACGTCCGCAGCGGCCCGAGCACCTCCTACCGTGTCGTCCGTGTGCTCGCCGAAGGCGCGAAGGTCCCGATCTGGTGCCAGACGCCGGGGGAGACGATCACTGGCCCCTATGGCACGTCGAACATCTGGGACAACATCGACGACGGCCAGTACGTCTCGGACGCCTACGTCCACACCGGGAGCGACGGCTACGTCGCCTCCCGCTGCGCCTGACCTCACCTTTCACCCCCAAGGAACCCCGATGCCATCCCTGAAGCGCAGATCCGTCATGCTCGCCGGCCTGGCCGGCGCCTTCCTCATGGTCGGCGCCGCACACGCCGAGGCCGCGGTCCGCTACTACGACACAGCCCCGGGCTATCGCCTGAACGTCCGCAGCGGTCCGGGCACCGGCTACACCATCATCCGTGTCCTCTCCGAGGGCGCCAAGGTCCCGATCTACTGCCAGAGGCCGGGCGAGACGGTGACGGGCCCGTACGGCACGTCGAACATCTGGGACAACATCGACAACGGCGAGTACGTCTCGGACACGTACGTGCACACCGGCAGCGACGGCTACGTAGCGGCCCGCTGCTCCTGACCTCCCTTTTCTACGCCGCCGTCGCGGTACTCCCCGAGGCCGCGACGGCCGGCCTCGCCCGGGTGCGTGACCAGCGGTGCGAACCCCCTCGGAGCCCGCGGCCACCCGGAGCCATAATCGACGCGTGAGCGACGACAACGGCACCCAGGTAACCCCCGCGGGCTCCGCACCCGGCCCCCGCCCCGAACCCATCCGCTTCTTCGGCACGACCTGGGTCGACCACGACAACGGCTACACGGCCCGCCGCATCGGCGCCGCCGCCGGCTCCCTCGCCGTCGCCGTCGGCTCCTGCCTCGTGCTCCGCTTCGCCTTCCAGGGCCTCCAGATCGCGGACATCGGCAGCTTCGTCACCCTCCTCATGGTCGTGATGTTCGCGATCTGCAGCGCCCTCGCCTTCCGCCACACCTGGGAGGGCTTCACCAAGCGCCCGGACCCCGACCGCCAGGCCTCCCTCCGCGGCCTGCTGGCCATCGGCTTCGTCGGCTCCCTCCTCGCCTACTTCGTCCGCTCCCTCTTCGAGGCCCCGGGTGAGAAGCTCCACCGCGAGGAGTACGACACCGCCCGCAAGCAGTACGAGAAGCGCACCACCCGCCGCACCGGCAACCCGTCGAAGAAGCGCCGCCGCTCCTAGCCGGAAGCCGGACCCCGCTCTTCACACCGAAAAATCACCGCCCTCATCGCCGAACCCGGCCACCATGGCCGTATGACGGCTCCCTCGCACACCGCCCGCGCCCACTCCTTCAACGCGGCCGCAGCCCAGTACGCGGCGAACCGCCCCTCCTACCCGCCCGCCCTCTTCGACGCCGTCGAGGACCTCGCCCGCCGTCCCCTCACCGGCTCCCGCGTCGTGGACGTCGGCGCCGGGACCGGCATAGCGACCGCCCTCCTGCACGCCCGCGGCGCCGACGTGCTCGCGGTCGAACCCGGTGACGGAATGGCCGCCCAGTTCCGCCGGACCCACCCCGACATCCCGATCGTCCGCGGCAACGGCAACACCCTGCCCCTCGCCGACGACTCCGCCGACTTCCTGACCTACGCCCAGGCCTGGCACTGGACCGACCCGAACCTCGCGATCCCGGAGGCCGTCCGCGTGCTGCGCCCGGGCGGCGCGCTCGCCCTGTGGTGGAACACCGACGCCCTCGACGTGCCCTGGCTCGCCGAGGCCGCCGAACGCATCGGACGCCACTTCGAGGTGAACATCCACGAGGAGCAGCGCAACGTCAACGCCCGTGCCGTCGACCCCGCCGACCACCTCGACTTCACCCGCCGCGAGGTTCGCTGGAGCCGCCGCATCCCCGTCGACACCCACATCGCCAACATCGCCAGCCACTCGACCTTCCTGGTGGGCGACGAGGAGAGCTGTGCCGCCTTCCTCGCCGAGGAGCGCGCCCACCTGATGCGGGCCTTCCCGGACGGCATCGTCGAAGAGGTCTACGACGTCATCCTGCTGCTCGCCAAGGCCTGAGCCGCACCGAGCCCTGCCGAGGACCGCCTCACGGCGTCGCCCTCACGGCGCTGCCCTCCCGCTCGCCGCCAACGCCTGGCCCCGCCCGGCGGCCCATCCCTCCAGGGCCGCCGCGCACGCATGGTCCAGATGCCGCAGCCCGCCCAGCTCCAGCCGCACCTCCCGGTCCCGCGGCAGCGCCTCCAACGCGTCCAACAGCTTCGGCAGCCGCAGGAACGTCGCATGCCCCAGCACCCGGACGACGATCCCCGCCTCCCCTCCGTCCTCGGTCTCCACCTGCACAAGGCTGGCGTCCCACGCGGTCTTCGCCACCGCCACCGCCAACCCCACCAACACCCCCTCGAAGGGGTTGCCGACGACGATCGCCGCCGCCGTCACCACCAGCACGACCACCTCCCCGCGATGCCCGCGCCACAGCACCCGCACCTCCGGCACCGGCACGAGCCTGCACCCGGCGTGCACCAGCAGCGCGGCCAGCGCCGCCACCGGAATCACCCCGAGCACCCCGGGCACGACGACCGTGAAGAGCAGCAGCCACACCCCGTGCAGCATCCGGGACGCCTTGGTCCGTGCTCCCGCCCGGACTCCACCGAAGGGGGTGCCCCCAGCCGCGCTGCGCACGATCACCGAGGTCATCGGCAGGGCGCCCAGCACCCCGCACACCGCGTTCCCCGCGCCCTGGGTGATCAGTTCACGGTCGTAGTCCGTACGCCGTCCGTCGTGCAGCCGGTCCACCGCCGCCGCGCCGAACAACGACTCGGCGGACGCGATCAGCGCGAAGGTGATCACGGTCCCCAGCACGCCCACTTCCGTGAGCCGCCCGAGATCCGCCGCCTCCGGCAGCCGCACGGCATCCAGCAGACCCCGCACCTCGACCCGCCGCACCCCCAGGCCGAAGGCCCCGGTCACCGCCGCCGCGAGGCCGACCGCGACCAGCGGCGCGGGCACCAGGCGCGCCCCGCGCTTCCATCGCGGCCACAGCAGCAGTACGGCCATGGTGGCACCCCCCACTGACAACGCCACCGGGTCCAGCAGACCGGGCAGCGACACCAGCCCGGCGAGCCTGCCCAGGCCGCCGGCGGGCGCGCTCGCGTCGCCCATCGCGTAGACCTGACTCGCGATCAGGACGAGACCGATGCCCGCGAGCATCCCCTGGACCACGGCCACCGACACGGCCCGGAACCACCGCCCCAGCCGCAGCACTCCGAGCCCCAGCTGCACCAGCCCGGCGCCGAACACCAGCACTCCGAGCGCCCCGACCCCGTACCGCTGCACAGCCTCGTAGAGGAGCACCGTCAGCCCCGCCGCCGGCCCGCTCACCTGAAGGCTGCTGCCGGGCAGCACCCCGGCGACCAGCCCGCCGACGATCCCGGTCACCAGCCCCAGCTCGGCGGGCACACCGGAAGCTATGGCGACTCCCACACAGAGGGGCAGCGTCACGAGGAACACGACGAGGGACGCGAACAGATCGGCCTTGCGTACGCCACAGCGCATGACAGGAGCACCTCCGACGATCGACGACGGTCACGGGATACGGGGAGATGCGTGGGCGCCGTGCCGGGGGAGAGCGCGGCGAACCTGAGCGCGCGGCATATGACCTCGCACTGAAATCCATTGTCGAGAAAGGGAGTTGATCGCGCAGCCGCTTCCCGAGGCCGTCAGGGGGATCCGGGAGCACGCGAACCGGACCACGCGCTTCCGATCACGCCGCCGCGCGCCCGGGCAGCCGAACGCCATGGCTTGACTGCGCCCGTCCACGAGAGCAGTATTCATCGCATGATGAATTACTCCTCCGGCCCACCCGGCACCGGCACACAGACCACCGAGAGCCCCGCCGTCCGAGCCGAAGGCCTCACCGTCGTCCGCGGCCCCCGCACCGTCCTGCGCGACCTCGACTTCACCGTCCCGCGCGGCCAGATCACCGGCCTGCTCGGCCCCTCCGGATGCGGCAAATCCACCCTCATGCGCTCCATCGTCGGCACCCAGGCCAAGGCCACCGGCACCCTCGACGTCCTCGGCCGTCCCGCCGGCCACCCCACCCTGCGCACCCGCATCGGCTACGTCACCCAAGCCCCCTCCGTCTACGACGACCTGACCGTCCGCCAGAACCTCGACTACTTCGCCGCGATCCTCGCTCCCGGCCACGCCGCCGCCGACCGCCGCCACTCCGACGTCACCCGCGTCATCGAAGACGTCGACCTCACCAGCCACGCCGACGCCCTCGCAGGAAACCTCTCGGGCGGCCAGCGCAGCCGCGTCTCACTCGGCGTGGCACTCCTCGGCACACCGGAACTACTGGTCCTGGACGAACCGACCGTCGGCCTCGACCCCGTCCTCCGCCGCGACCTGTGGAACCTCTTCCACGACATCGCCACCCAGCGCGGAGCGACCCTGCTCATCTCCTCCCACGTCATGGACGAGGCCGAGCGCTGCCACCGCCTCCTCCTCATGCGCGAAGGCGAGATCCTCGCCGACGACACCCCGGACGCCCTGCGCACCCGCACCGGCGCCGAGACCGTCGAAGCCGCATTCCTGCACCTCGTCGACGAGGCCGTGGCAGCCGGACGCAAGAAGGAGACGACCCGATGAGCACGACGACCGGCACCACGACCGTCACCCCGGCCCCCACCAGCGCCCTCAGCGTCTCCCGCACCCTCGCCACCGCAGCCCGGGTACTGCGCCAGCTCCGCCACGACCCCCGCACCATCGCGCTGATGATCCTGATCCCCTGTGTGATGCTGTTCCTGCTGCGCTATGTCTTCGACGGCAGCCCGCGCACCTTCGACAGCATCGGCGCCTCCCTCCTCGGGATCTTCCCGCTGATCACGATGTTCCTGGTCACCTCCATCGCCACCCTGCGCGAACGCACCTCCGGCACCCTCGAACGCCTCCTCGCCATGCCCCTGGGCAAAGGCGACCTCATCGCCGGCTACGCCCTCGCCTTCGGCACCCTCGCGATCATCCAGTCCGCCCTCGCCACCGGCCTCGCCGTCTGGTTCCTCGGCCTGGACGTCATCGGCAGCCCCTGGCTGCTCCTCCTGGTCGCCCTGCTCGACGCACTCCTCGGCACCGCGCTCGGCCTCTTCGTCTCGGCCTTCGCCGCCTCCGAATTCCAGGCCGTCCAGTTCATGCCGGCCGTGATCTTCCCCCAGCTCCTCCTCTGCGGCCTGTTCACTCCCCGCGACAACATGCACCCCGTCCTGGAGGGCATCTCCAACGTGCTGCCCATGTCCTACGCGGTCGACGGCATGAACGAGGTCCTCAGGCACACCGACATGACCGCCAACTTCGTCCGCGACGCCCTGATCGTGGCCGGGTGCGCACTCCTGGTGCTGGGCCTGGGTGCGGCAACCCTCAGGAGGCGCACGGCATAGTGGCGTTCCGCCAGCCGGACGGCCACCTCCCGCCCCGCACCGCCAGTGCGAGGATGAACCCATGAGCCAGAAAGTCGCAGTCCTCGGCACCGGCAAGATCGGCGAAGCCCTGCTCAGCGGAATGATCCGAGGCGGCTGGGCCCCGGCCGACCTCCTGGTCACCGCCCGCCGCCAGGAACGAGCCGAAGAACTCCGCGCCCGCTACGGAGTCACGCCCGTCACCAACGCCGAGGCCGCCAAGACCGCCGACACCCTGATCCTCACGGTCAAGCCGCAGGACATGGGCACCCTTCTGGACGAACTCGCCCCCCACGTCCCCGCCGGCCGCCTGATCATCAGCGGCGCGGCAGGCATCCCCACCTCCTTCTTCGAGGAGCGCCTCGCGGCGGGCACCCCGGTCGTCCGCGTCATGACGAACACCCCCGCCCTCGTCGACGAGGCCATGTCCGTCATCTCCGCCGGCACCCACGCCACCGCCGAGCACCTCGCCCACGCCGAGGAGATCTTCGGCGCCGTCGGCAAGACGCTCCGCGTCCCCGAGTCCCAGCAGGACGCCTGCACCGCCCTCTCCGGCTCCGGCCCGGCGTACTTCTTCTACCTGGTCGAAGCCATGACGGACGCAGGCATCCTGCTCGGCCTGCCCCGCGACAAGGCCCACGACCTCATCGTCCAGTCCGCGATCGGCGCCGCCACGATGCTCCGCGACAGCGGCGAACACCCGGTCAAGCTCCGCGAGAACGTCACGTCCCCCGCGGGCACCACGATCAACGCCATCCGCGAACTCGAGAACCACGGCGTCCGAGCCGCCCTCATCGCCGCCCTCGAAGCCGCCCGCGACCGCAGCCGCGAGCTGGCCTCGGGCAACAGCTGACCGTCCGCCGCCCCCTGCTCCATCCGCCTCAGGGGGCGGCGGCCCGGCACCCGCCGTTTTGGCCGCGTCCTAGACGGTCACCGCGATATCAGCGGCCGCCGGCAGCAGCCCGATCGCCCGATACGCCGCGTCGACGGTCGGCCGGGCCATCGCCCGAGCCTTCTGCGCTCCATCCCGCAGCACCCCCTCCACATAGCCAGGATCCGCGCACAACTCCTTGTGCCTCTCCTGCACGGGCCTGAGGACCTCGACCACGGCCTCCGCGGTGTCCTTCTTCAAGGCGCCGTACGACTCATATACACCGCTCAGCGCTTCCGGGTTCCCACCCGTGCACGCCGCGAGGATCTCCAGCAGATTGGCGAGGCCCGGCCGAGCCTCCCGGTCGTAGACGACGTCCCGTCCGCTGTCGGTCACGGCCCGCATGACCTTCTTCCGCATCACGTCCGGCTCGTCGAGCAGATAGACGATCCCGGGTCCGGTGTCATCGCTCTTCCCCATCTTCGAGAGCGGCTCCTGCAGGTTCATCACTCGCGCGGCCACCTTCGGAGGCGTGGCCCGGGGCACCACGAACGTGTGCCCGTACCGCTGGTTGAACCGCACCGCGATGTCCCGCGCCAGCTCCACATGCTGAGCCTGGTCATCGCCCACCGGGACCTCGTCGGCCCCGTACGCCAGGATGTCCGCCGCCATCAGCACGGGATACGTCAGCAGCGACAGCCGCACACTCCCGCCCCGCTCCCGCTCACGCGCGGCCTTCTCCTTGTACTGGATCATCCGCCGCATCTCGCCGTCCGTGGCCACGCACTCCAGCAGATACGACAGTCGCGCGTGCTCATCCACATGACTCTGTACGAACACGGTGCACAGCTGCGGATCCAGCCCCGTCGCCAACAGCAACGTCGCCGCCTGCCTACTGAGCCGCCGCACCCGCGCCGGATCGTGGTCCACGGTCAACGCGTGCAGATCGACGACACAGAACAGGGCGTCGGCCTGGTGCTGATCGACGGCTGCCCACCGCCGCATGGCCCCGAGGTAGTTCCCCAGCGTCAGATGCCCGGTCGGCTTGACCCCACTGAAGACTCGCGTCATCTCTTCTCCACCTCCTGGTCGAGACCGCCGTCCCCGACGGCCGGCCCTCAGGAGCTCTGGAGGGAGATATGAGAACGGCCGCCGAAGCGGCGGCCGTTGAGTGCATACGTAGGTCCGGCCGCCGTCAGGCGGCCCACCACTGCTGGGTGTACGTACGCGTCGTCATGCGGACCAGGGTACGCCGCCAGGGTCCCGTCCGGACGTGAGTTGACACTCCCCGCGCCGATCCGTACTGTTCTCCGAGTTGTCCGACGTGAGCGCCGACTCCGGTCGGTCCCCGGACAGCCATTCCGCAAGTACCAACCTCTAGTCGACCGCAGTCGATCCGGCCGCTGTCTTTCTATTGGCATGCGTATTTGCGAAATGAGGAATCCGCGTTCGAAAGGACGCAGCCCCGATTAGCGCGGGGCCACGGATTCCGCTAAAGTCTCACTCGTCGGAACGGCCCAACAGCCGGGAAGGCAAACCCCCTCTGACTGGGAGTCAGGCCCGAAAGGATCTGATAGAGTCGGAACCGCCGGAAAGGGAAACGCGAAAGCGGGAACCTGGAAAGCACCGAGGAAATCGGAACCGGAAACGGTCTGATAGAG
>NZ_JBIUUU010000003.1:0-220451 GCF_044742595.1 Streptomyces sp. NPDC087859
CGGGCCAGCTCGGCGCGCATGAACAGCGCCAGCAGACCACCGATGCAGAAGAACGCGAACGACGTGACCAGATACAGCGTTCCGATCGTCTTGTGGTCAGTGGTGGTGAGCCACTTGATCACGACGTTGCCGGGCTGCTTGCGCCGGACCGGCAGTTCGTCCGCGTAGTGGGACTCTGCCGCGGCACCCTGGGGTTCGTTGAGGATGCTCACAGGTTGTTCGTCTCCCGGTTCTTCTCGTGGGCGGTCTGCTCGATGCCCGCGGGAACGTAACCGGTCTGCCCCTTCTCGGCGAGTTCCTTGAGGTGCTGCTCGTAGCGCTCGGGAGAGACGACCTTCACGTTGAACAGCATTCGGGAGTGGTCGACGCCGCAGAGCTCGGCACACTTGCCCAGGAAGGTGCCCTCCTTGTTGGGGGTCACCTGGAAGGAGTTGGTGTGCCCCGGGATGACGTCCTGCTTCATCAGGAACGGCACCACCCAGAAGGAGTGGATGACGTCACGCGAGGTGAGGATGAAGCGGACCGTCTTGCCCTTGGGGAGCCAGAGCGTCGGGCCCGGGTTGTTGGTCTGCGGGTTCCGCGTGCCGGGCGTACCGACGTCGTAGACACCGCCGGCGGCGGCCGGGAACTGGTCCTTGAACCGCTGCGGGATCGCGTCCAGGTTCTTGTCGGTCTTCGCGTCACCGGTGGAACCGTCGACGTTCTCGATGTAGTTGAAGCCCCAGCTCCACTGGAAGCCGACGACGTTGACGGTGACGTCGGGCTTCTTGTCGAGGCTGAGGATCTTCGACTCGTCACGAGCCGTGAAGTAGAAGAGCACCGAGACGATGATGAGGGGGACCACCGTGTACAGCGCCTCGATGGGCATGTTGTACCGGGTCTGCGGAGGAACCTCGACCTTGGTGCGGCTGCGCCGGTGGAACATGGCGCTCCACAGGATCAAGCCCCAGACCAGCACGCCGGTGGCGAGCGCGGCCGCCCACGAGCCCTGCCACAGAGAGAGGATCCGCGGAGCCTCTTCGGTGGTGGGGGTGGGCATACCAAGGCGGGGGAAGTCCTTGTATGTGCAACCGGTCGCGGTCGCCAGGACCAGGCCCGCGGTCATTGCCTGCAGCAGCTTCCGCCGCATCGGGCGCCGCGGCGAGCGGTCGGAGCCGTTGGGACTCACGTAGCGCCTTCCCGAGAGTCTCGCCCGCGCGTATTGGCTGCGGCCTGCCTTACTCGGTGGTCGGTCGCCGCCCTGCGTCGGGCAGGGGTTTGGATGTTTATGCGGACCAAACCCTAGCCGACGCGTTCTGGGGGTTCGCGGGGAGGGGGGCCTAGTGGGTTGGGCGGTTCGCTGGAATGGCGGCTGCGGGTTGTTTGTGGTTGATCGCGCAGTTCCCCGCGCCCCTGGCGGCGTTAGCGTTGGCGCGTGTCTTACTTTGACGCTGCTTCCAGTGCACCCCTTCATCCCGTCGCCCGTCAGGCGCTGTTGGCCTCCCTGGACGAAGGGTGGGCCGACCCTGCGCGGTTGTATCGAGAAGGACGGCGGGCCCGGCTGTTGCTGGATGCCGCCCGGGAAGCCGCTGCCGAGGGTGTCGGGTGTCGCCCTGATGAGCTGACCTTCACCTCGTCCGGCACACGGGCCGTACACACCGGAATCGCGGGTGTTCTGGCTGCGCGGCGGCGCGTCGGGCGTCACCTGATCGTGTCAGCGGTTGAACATTCATCCGTGCTCCATTCGGCCGAAGCGCACGAGAGGGAGGGCGGTTCGGTCGATCGGGTGAGGGTCGACCGGGCGGGGAGGGCGGATCCCTCGGCCTACGCGGCTCTGCTCCGGCAGGACACCGCGCTGGCCTGCCTTCAGTCGGCCAACCACGAGGTGGGGACGGAGCAGCCGGTCGCCGCCGTGGCCGAGGCCTGCCGGGCGGCCGGGGTGCCGTTGTTCGTGGACGCGGCTCAGTCACTCGGGTGGGGGACGGTCGAGGGCGACTGGTCGTTGCTGGCGGCCAGTGCGCACAAGTGGGGCGGGCCGTCCGGGGTCGGGCTGCTCGTCGTACGCAAAGGCGTGCGGTTCGCCGCTCAAGGGCCCGTGGACGAGCGGGAGTCGGGGCGGGCGCCGGGGTTCGAGAATCTGCCGGGCATCGTCGCGGCGGCGGCCTCGCTGCGGGCCGTGCGGGCCGAGGCGGCCCAAGAGGCGGCACGGCTGCGGGAGCTGACGGAGCGGATCCGGGTGCGGGTGCCGCGGCTGGTGCCGGACGTGGAGGTGGTGGGGGATCCGGAGCGGCGGTTGCCCGGGATCGTCACCTTCTCCTGTCTCTATGTCGACGGGGAGACACTGCTGCACGAGCTGGACCGGGAGGGTTTCTCCGTTTCGTCCGGCTCGTCCTGCACGAGCAGCACGCTGACGCCCAGCCATGTGCTGAAGGCGATGGGGGTGCTGAGTGAGGGGAATGTGCGGGTCTCGTTGCCACGTGGGGCGACGGCGGAGGACGTGGAGAGGTTCCTCGCCGTGCTGCCGGGGGCGGTGTCGGGGGTACGGGAGAAGCTGGGCGCGCCGACGCCGGTGGCGGTCATGAAGGAGGACGAGCTCGTCGTCGACGCCCTGGGCAAGCGGTGCCCGATCCCGGTGATCGAGCTCGCGAAGGTCATCGGGGATGTCCCGGTGGGCGGCCTGGTCAGGGTCCTGTCAGACGACGAGGCGGCACGACTGGACATTCCCGCATGGTGCGAGATGCGTGAGCAGGAGTACGTAGGCGAGGAACCGGCAGAAATAGGAACGGCGTACTTGATCCGCCGGTCAAGCTGACCGACTTCAGGGGCGCGGGGAACTGCGCGACCAGCCCCCACGCCCCGCAGGCGGCGAACTAGCCCAGATACCCCTGCACCTCAGCCGCGGCCTCATGCCCGTACGCCTTGGTGAACCGCTCCATGAAGTGCCCCCGACGCAGCTGGTACTCCTGCGTACCCACCGTCTCGATGACGAGCGTCGCCAGCATGCACCCGACCTGCGCCGCACGCTCCAGCGAGACACCCCAGGCAAGCCCCGACAGGAACCCGGCACGGAACGCGTCACCCACGCCCGTGGGATCGGCCTTGCGCTCCTCCTCCGCGCAGCCGACCTCGATCGGGTCCTGACCGACCTGCTCGACACGGACACCGCGCGAGCCCAGCGTCGTGACCCGGTGGCCGACCTTGGCGAGGATCTCCTCGTCCGTCCAGCCGGTCTTCGACTCGATGAGGCCCTTCTCGTACTCGTTGGAGAACAGGTACGTCGCGCCGTCCAGCAGTATCCGGATCTCGTCGCCGTTCATACGGGCGATCTGCTGGGAGAAGTCCGCGGCGAACGGAATGCCGCGCGACCGGCACTCCTCCGTGTGACGGAGCATCCCCTCGGGGTCGTCGGCGCCGATGAGGACCAGGTCGAGGCCGCCCACGCGGTCGGCGACGGTCTTCAGCTCGATGAGGCGGGCCTCGCTCATCGCACCGGTGTAGAAGGAGCCGATCTGGTTGTGGTCGGCGTCGGTGGTGCAGACGAAGCGCGCGGTGTGCAGCGTCTCGGAGATACGGACGGACGCGGTGTCGACGCCATGGCGGTCCAGCCAGGCCCGATATTCGTCGAAGTCGAAACCCGCGGCGCCGACCAGGATCGGCGCGGTGCCGAGCTGGCCCATACCGAAGGCGATGTTCGCGCCTACGCCGCCCCGGCGTACGTCCAGATTGTCGACCAGGAAGGAGAGCGAGACCGTGTGCAACTGGTCCGCGACGAGCTGGTCGGCGAAGCGGCCGGGGAAGGTCATGAGGTGGTCGGTGGCGATGGAGCCGGTGACTGCGATGCGCACGGCGAGGACTCTCCTGAGGGGAGGGTTTATTGACAGTTCACGCTACCCGGTCGGCACGGAGCTCAGAAGCAGCCAAAACTACCCGATAGTAGATCTTTCTTCGCGGGCTCCGACCTGCATACGGTGCCGTCATGACGAACCTCAAGGTCCACGCCCCCGTTCCGGCCGACCTGGACGGCGATCTCGCGGCGCTGCTCGGCGACTGTGCCCGGATGGCCCCGCACTGGCTGGCGCCCGACCGCGTCGCCGCCCTTCCCGTCTCCCCCTCCCTCATCCACGGCGTGACCGTTCCGACCGAGTCCGCCCGGCTGCTGGACGCGATGTCGGACTACGGCGACTGAAACAGCGCCTTCCGGGGAACCGTGCGCTCCCCCGCTGCGTCCCATCGCTGTCCCCCGTAAAGGGGATGTGGGATACGACCCTCCCGCCGACCGTTTTGACAGGGCCGGGTCAGGGTCATAGGGACAGATGCGCGGCCGAAGGAGCGATGCGGTGAACACCGAGCGACCCGACAACGACGACGACGCCGAGGTCGGCAAGGCCACGGGCGCCGATGAGGGTGCCGGGGTCGCCGAGATCGCCGACGAAGACGGCGGTACGGCGGCGGAGGGGGCCCCGGAGACGGCGGCCCCCGGCGAGGCTCCCCAGGGGGATGCCGCGGAGGCGTCGGAGGCTTCCGGGGGCGCTGAGACTTCCGAGGCGGACGAGACCGCCGAGGTCAGCGAGGCTTCCGCGACTCCCCAGCCGGACGAGACTCCCGAGCCCGCAGGAGCTTCCGAGCCTGCCGAAGCTCCCGAGGCTTCCGAGTCCACCGAGATGTCCGAACCTGCCGGAGCTTCCCGGGCTCCCGAGTCCGCCGGGGCTTTCGAGGCCGCCGGAGCACCTGAGGCTTCCGACGCTCCCGCGGATTCCGAAGCTGTCGGAGCTTCCGACTCTTCCGAGCAGGAGATTCCCCGGGACGGCGAGCACGAGGTTCCGCGTGCCGGTCGGCGCCGCTCCCCCGTGCTCGTCGCCTCCGTCGCGGCCGCCGTGCTGCTCGTCGGGGGCGGTGGGGCGTATCTCGCCACCTCGGCCGCAGGCGGGTCGGGCGGTGACGGTACGACGTCCGGGGCGAACGGCGACGACACTCCCCCGCTGCTCCATCTCGACGGGTACACCGGGGGCGACGGCGGCACGGCCGGCATCGCGCCGGGTGAGCCCAACCCGTACGGCGTCACCTATCAGGCCGCCGGCACGCTGCCGGACGGTCCCGGCGAGGCCCCCGTGTACCGGACGGCCGGCGAGGTCACCAAGGACGATGTGGCCCGGCTGGCGAAGGCGCTCGGGGTGGAGGGGACGCCCGTCCTGGAGGGCAAGGCCTGGAAGGTCGGCGGGCAGGAGGCGGCCGGGCCGAGTCTCCAGGTGAACCAGCAGGCGCCGGGAGCGTGGACGTTCCACCGGTACGCGCCGGGGACCGACGCCTGCCAGAGCGCGACGGTGTGTGCGAGCGACCCCGCCGCACCGGCCGGCGACCCGGTGAGCGAGGAGGCCGCCAAGAAGGCGGCGGCGCCGGTGCTGAAGGCGGTCGGGCAGGACGACGCGAAGGTCGACGCGAGCCAGGTCATGGGCGCCCAGCGGGTGGTGAACGCCGATCCGGTGGTCGGCGGGCTGCCGACGCACGGCTGGACGACCGGGGTCACCGTCAACGCGCAGGGCGAAGTGGTCGGCGGCAGCGGTCAGTTGACGACGCCGGCGAAGAGCGACACATACCCCGTCGTGAGCGCCGAGAAGGCGCTGGTCCTGTTGAACGCGGTGCCGGCGACCGACCACCGCATGGGCATCGGCGGCTGCGCCACCTCCGTACCGCTCAAGGACCGCCTCGAGGCTCCCTGCGGATCGGAGGGGACGAGTACGCCGAAGCAGGAGACGATCACGGTCGAGAAGGCCGTGTTCGGGCTGGCCTCGCACTACGTGGACGCCCGGCAGGCGCTGGTGCCGTCGTGGCTGTTCGAGGTGCGGGCGTCCGGCGCGCAGGACGGCTTCACGGTGACGTATCCCGCGATCGACCCGAAGTTCCTGGCCTCGGCCACACCGCCCTCGGAGCCCACCGGTGAACCGACGGGACAGCCGAGCCCGCGGCCGACCGGTCCGGACCCCGACGAGCCGACCGCGGCGCCGGCCGAGCGTGATGTGAAGGTGGAGGGCTACACCGCCGAGGGCGACGAGCTGACCGTGACCTACACGGGCGGGGTCTGCGCCGACTACAAGGCGTCGGTGGTGGAGGGCTCCGACCAGGTGACGGTCCAGGTGACCGAGACGCCGTGGCCGGACAAGAAGATCTGCATCATGATCGCGAAGATCTACCACGAGACGGTGAAGCTGGACGAGCCCGTGGGCGACCGGAAGATCGTGGGCACGGACGGCACCGGGATCCCGCTGGAGAAGGCGGGCGCGCGGCTGCCGGAGACGTCCGGGGCGCGGTAGTCCGCACGCTCCGGAACACATGAAGGCGGCGGCCCTGTCGGAGGGGGCCGCCGCCTTCACCGTCGTACGGATCCGGCCGGCCCTCGCGGGTCAGCCGGCGTACTGATCTAGTTGAACGAGTCGCCGCAGGCGCAGGAGCCCGTCGCGTTCGGGTTGTCGATCGTGAAGCCCTGCTTCTCGATGGTGTCGACGAAGTCGATCGACGCACCGCCGAGGTAGGGGGCGCTCATGCGGTCGGTGACGACCTTGACTCCGCCGAAGTCCTTGACGACGTCGCCGTCGAGGGAGCGCTCGTCGAAGAAGAGCTGGTAGCGCAGGCCCGAGCAGCCACCGGGCTGAACGGCCACGCGCAGGGCCAGGTCCTCACGGCCTTCCTGGTCGAGCAGGGCCTTGACCTTCGCCGCGGCGGCGTCGGACAGGAGGATGCCGTCGCTGACAGTGGTCTTCTCGTCCGATACGGACATCTACATCTCTCCCGGGTTGTACGGAGACTGCTTGCCGACGGTTTCAACCGTCAGGGCCGCGGATTCATTCCGGGCCGAGCGACTTGTCTTTTCGCCTGTTCTTTCATGCTCGCACACCCGCGACGAAGCGAACAGCGGCCCGAAGATCACCCGCCGGTGCGGCACCGGGATTCATGTCACATCGACGTTATGACCATCGTCAAAGTGACGTGAACCGGGTTATGATAGATAACGTCAGATCGACGAAAAGTAGAAAGGGTGCGTGTCGTGACCACCGCCCAGACCACGGAGCTCGACGTACAGCCGACTCCTCTTGCCCTGCTGCTCCTCGGCCGCGAGGCCGACCCCAAGAGCGAGCGGGGTGTCGAGTGCCCCGGCGACCTGCCCTCGCCTTCCGACCCGGACCTGGTGGAGCGTGCGCGCGCGGCCAAGGAGAAGCTCGGGGACAAGGTCTTCGTGCTCGGCCACCACTACCAGCGCGACGAGGTCATCCAGTTCGCCGACGTCACGGGTGACTCCTTCAAGCTGGCCCGGGACGCGGCCGCGCGCCCGGAGGCCGAGTACATCGTGTTCTGCGGTGTGCACTTCATGGCGGAGTCCGCGGACATCCTGACCGGCGACGACCAGAAGGTCGTGCTGCCGGACCTGGCCGCCGGGTGCTCGATGGCCGACATGGCCACCGCCGAGCAGGTCGCCGAGTGCTGGGACGTGCTGACCGAGGCCGGGATAGCCGAGCAGGTCGTGCCCGTCTCGTACATGAACTCCTCCGCGGACATCAAGGCGTTCACGGGCAAGCACGGCGGCACGATCTGCACCTCGTCGAACGCCAAGAAGGCTCTTGAGTGGGCCTTCGAGCAGGGCGAGAAGGTTCTCTTCCTCCCCGACCAGCACCTCGGCCGGAACACCGCCGTGCGGGACATGGGGATGACGCTGGAGGACTGCGTCCTCTACAACCCGCACAAGCCGAACGGCGGGCTGACGGCCGAGGAGCTGCGGGCCGCGAAGATGATCCTGTGGCGCGGCCACTGCTCGGTGCACGGCCGCTTCAGCCTGGATTCCGTGCGGGACGTGCGCGAGCGGATCCCGGGCGTCAACGTCCTGGTGCACCCCGAGTGCAAGCACGAGGTCGTGGCCGCGGCGGACTACGTCGGTTCGACCGAGTACATCATCAAGGCCCTGGAGGCCGCTCCGGCCGGCTCGAAGTGGGCCATCGGGACCGAGCTGAACCTCGTACGACGGCTCGCGAACCGTTTCGCGCCCGAGGGCAAGGAGATCGTCTTCCTCGACAAGACGGTCTGCTTCTGCTCGACGATGAACCGCATCGACCTCCCCCACCTCGTGTGGACCCTGGAGTCCCTCGCCGAGGGCAACCTGGTCAACCGCATCGAGGTCGACAAGGAGACCGAGGCGTTCGCGAAGCTGGCGCTGGAGCGGATGCTGGCGCTGCCGTAGGGCTCCTGCGGCGCCCGCTCACCCCTCGGGGTGAGCGGGGTCCAGGCTGAAGACCGTCCCGTTCGGTGTGTTCACGAGCACCGCCCCGCCGTCCAGCGACACCTTGGACTTGATCGTCTTGCCGCTGGCGAGCTGGTCGGCTCGGGCTCCGGTCTCCCAGAGCAGCGTGCCCTTGCGGGAGTCGAGGGCGGCGACCCGGCCGCTGATGCTGGCCAGGTAGAGCGTGCGGGTGGTGGGGTCGTAGGTGGGCCGGCCCGAGTCCTCGACGCTGGTCCGGGTCTGCCAGAGCTGTGTGCCGGTCAGCGGGGAGACCGCGGTGACCTGGCCATTGGCTCCGGTGATCCAGACCGTGCCGGCGGCGAGGCGGATCGAGCTCTTGTAGCTCTGCGTGAGTTCGGTCGTGGTGGTGGCGCCGGTCTCCGGGTCGAGCAGCCGGATCTCGTCGAAGGTGTTCTCCTCGAGGCGCGCCGGGCCGGAGCCGACGCCGACCGCGACGGCGACGGCGAGGCGGCCGTCGACGGTGCCGAGCAGACCGCTCCCGTTCGGGGTGCTCAGGCGTCGGCGCACTGTTCCGTCGGTCTTGTCCAGCTCCAGGAGCACGGCGTCCTTGGACTCGTCGTCCGGGAAGCAGTGCGCGTACAGGCGGGAGCCGGCCGTCGCGAACACGCAGTAGTCGCCGGAGGGCAGCTGTGTGGTCCAGCGGTCGGTGCCGGTGCGCGGGGACCGTGCCGTCACCAGCCGGCCGCTGGTGTCGGGCGTCATGACGAGGCCGCCGGCCATGAGCTGGTCGACGTTCACCCCTCCCCGGTCGCGGGCCCACAGCCGGTCGCCGGTCTCGGTGTCGAGGGCGACGATGCTCGACCTGGTGCTCCCGTCGGCCGCGAAGACGTCGTGCTGCAGGATCATCGCGTCGTCCCGCACGCCGAGGAGTGCGAAGTTGTTCCCCGGCGAGTCCCTGCCCTCGGCGGAGGTCGCGAGCGCGGAGCGCCAGACGGTGGCACCGGTGCGGCCGTCCAGGCGGACCGGGAGGATCGTGTTGCCCGCGCAGTAGACCGCGTTCTCGTACGTCTCGCAGGTGGCGTCGCTCGTGGTCTCACCGGCCTTCGCCAGCGGATTGACCTCGCCCGACCGTGCGGTCTCGAACATCGTCGACTGCCAGGCCTGCCAGCCCTCGGGCACCGCCGACCAGCGGGTGGCCCCGGACGCGGCAACCGAGTTCGTCTCCTGGGCGGTGTCCGAGAATCCCGGGCCGAAGCGTAGGTACCCGAGCAGACCGAGGCTCACCGCGCCCAGTGTGCCGACGGTCAGCAGCAGGGGGCGGCGGCCTCTCCGGGCCCGGCTGCGGGGCTTGGGCGGACCGGTCGCCGTCGCGGGGTCGGCGCCGCCGTAGGTCTCCTCGACGGCCCTCAGGCCGGCCGGACGCAGGGTCGTGGTGTCCGGGTCCATGGGGTCGGGCTCCGGCAGGGCCTCGGCGAACTCCTTGGCCAGCACGTCCAGTCGGGGCCGGTCGGCGGCCTCCTTGACCAGGCAGCGCTCCAGGACCGTGCGCAACGGCTGCGGCACACCGTCCAGTCCGGGCGCCTCGTGGACGACCCGGAAGGCGGTCAGATACGGGCTGTCGGCATCGAAGGGGCCGCGTCCGGTGGCCGAGAAGACCAGGAGCGCGGCGAGCGAGAAGACGTCCGAGGCGGGCCCGACCGTGCGGGCGTCGGTGAACTGTTCCGGTGACATGAAGGGCGGGGTGCCGATCATCTGGCCGGTCTCGGTCAGGGTCTGGTGGTTCTCCGCGGCGCGGGAGATGCCGAAGTCGATGACGCGGGGGCCGTCCTCGGCCATCAGGACATTGGCGGGCTTGAGGTCCCGGTGCACCACTCCGGCCCGGTGGATGTCCTCCAGCGCCTCCACCAACCCCAGGGCCAGCCGCCGCAGTTCGGCGCCCTTGAGGGCTCCGTGGTCGCGGATCCGTTCGGCGAGGGAGCTGCCGGGGACGTACTGGGTCGCCATCCAGGGCCGTGTCGCCTCCGGGTCGGCGTCCACCACGGGCGCGGTGAAGGCGCCGCTGACCTTGCGGACGGACTCGATCTCGTGCCGGAAGCGGGCGCGGAAGACCTTGTCCTCCGCGTACTGGGCGTGCACCACCTTGACGGCCACGTCACGGCCCGAGCGCGATCTGCCCCAGTAGACGACCCCCATGCCTCCGGAGCCGAGCCGGTCGACCAGCTTGTATCCGCCGACCGATTTCGGGTCGTCCTTGTGCAGTGGCACGACCGGGATCCCCTTCACCGTAAAGCAGTTCGAGCCACAAGATACAGAACGCCGAAACACCGACGGCCGGGCTCCGGACGGTCGTCGTCCAGAACCCGGCCGTGGCAGCCGTCACACGCCCGCGGGTTCCGGCTGGGCCGGTGCCTCCGCCTTCTGGGCCTTCTTCGCCTTCTTGGCCGCCCGCTTCTTCGCGCGGCGCTCCTTGCGGAGCTCCAGCATCGTGTAGAGCGTCGGGACCAGGAGGAGGGTCAGCAGTGTCGACGTGATCAGACCGCCGATCACGACCACCGCCAGCGGCTGGGCGATGAAGCCGCCCTCGCCGGTGACCCCGAGGGCCATCGGGAGCAGAGCGAAGATCGTCGCCAGGGCCGTCATCAGGATCGGGCGGAGCCGGTGGCGACCGCCCTCGATGACGGCCTCCACCGTCGGGTAACCCTGCTTGCGGTACTGGTTGATGAGGTCGATCAGCACGATCGCGTTCGTCACCACGATGCCGATGAGCATCAGCATGCCGATCATCGCGGGGACGCCCATCGGGGTGTCCGTGATGATGAGGAGGCCGATGGCGCCCGTCGCGGCGAACGGGATGGAGACCAGCAGGATCAGTGGCTGGGCCAGCGAACGGAACGTCGCCACCAGCAGCATGAAGACGATCGCGATCGCCGCGAGCATCGCCAGGCCCAGGTTCTTGAACGCGCTGTCCTGGTCCGAGGTGACGCCGCCGATGGAGGCCGTGGCGCCCGCCGGGAGCTTGAGGGCGTCGAGCTTGGACGTGAGGTCCTGGCTCACGGCGCCCGTGTTGTCGCCGGTCGGCTTGGCGGTGATGGTCGCCGCACGCTGGCCGTCGATCCTCGTCATCGAGACCGGGCCGTCCGCGAGCTTCACCGTGGCGATGTCCCCCAGCTTCACCGGGCCGAGCCTCAGGTTCCTGAGCTCGTCCAGGGTCTGCGCCGGCTTCGCCGACTTGATGACGACGTCGCGCTCGGTGTCGTCCAGGATCGCCTTGGCGGCCGTGGTGCCCTTGACCGCCTCGGCGACGGCCGCGCCGAGGGTCTGGTCGTTGAAGCCCGCCGCGGCGGCCTTGTCGTTGGCCTTCACCGAGATGCGCGGCACGCTCTGCGCCAGGTCGCTCGTCACATCGGTGACGTCGTCCAGGCCCGCGACCGTCTTGCGGACCTCCTCCGACGCCTCGCGCAGGACGTCCGCGTCGGCCGCCTTCACGACCACGCTGAGGTCCTGGCCGCCGAAGCCGTCACCGGCCGCGATGGTCGTCGTACCGATGCCGTCGAGCTTCTTCAGGCCCGCTTCGATGCGGTCCTGCACGTCCTCGTACGAGGCCGAGTCGTCCAGCATCACCTGGTACGAGGCCTGGTTGGTGTCCGTGCCGCCGCCGAAGGCCGCCATGAAGCCGGACGAGCCTACGGTGACCTGGTAGTCCTTGACGCCCTTGATGCCGTCGAGCAGCCCCTCGACCCTCCTGGCCTGCTCGTCGGTGGCCGCCAGGCTGGTGCCGGGCTTCAACTCCTGCTTGACGGTGAGGACTTCCTGCTCGCCCTGGTCGAAGAAGTTGGTCTTCAGCAGTCCGGACATGCCGAACGTACCGATGAGGATCACCACGGCGATCAGCACGCTGGTCAGACGCCGCCGGGTCGCGAACCGCAGGACGGGGACGTAGAGGCGCTGGAGCCTGCTCCTCGCCTCCTTCTCCTCCGCGAGGCGGCGGGCTTCCTCGGCGTCGGCCGGGGTGCCCTTGGGGGCGCGCAGGAACCAGTACGACAGGACCGGGACGACCGTCAGGGACACCAGCAGCGATGCCAGCAGGGCGGCCGTGACCGTCAGGCTGAAGGAGCCGAACAGTTCGCCCACCATGCCGCCGACCAGGCCGATCGGCAGGAAGACGGCGACCGTGGTGAGGGTGGAGGAGGTGACCGCTCCGGCCACCTCGCGGACGGCGTTCAGGATCGCGGGCTCGCGCTCCTCGCCGTAGCCGAGGTGCCGCTTGATGTTCTCCAGGACCACGATCGAGTCGTCGACGACCCGGCCGATGGCGATGGTCAGCGCGCCCAGCGTCAGCATGTTGAGCGAGAGGTCGCGGGTCCAGAGCACGATCAGGGCGAGGACCACCGACAGCGGGATGGACACCGCCGTGACCAGCGTCGAGCGGACCGACGCCAGGAAGACCAGGATGACCAGGACCGCGAAGAGCAGGCCGAGCGCGCCCTCGGTGGTCAGGCCGTCGATGGCCTTCGCGACCGCGGGGCCCTGGTCGCTGACGACGGTGACCGTCGCGTCGGAGCCGAGATCCTTGCGCATGTCGGCGAGCTTGTCCTCGACCGCGTCGGAGATGGAGACCGCGCTGCCGTCCTGGTCCATCGTCACCATGACCGCGAGGCTGGGCCTGCCGTCGGTGCGGGTGAGGGAGTCGGCCGCGGCCTGCTCCTGCTTGACCGTGGCCACGTCACCGAGGCGGACGGGCTTCTTTCCGGCCTGGCCGGTGACCATCAGGTCCTGGATCTGCCCGACCGAGGTGAAGCCGCCGCCGACCTGGACGGTCCGGTTGGCGCCGTCCTCGTCGAAGGAGCCGGCCGGGACGGTCGCGCCGCCCGCCTGGAGGGCCTGGGCGAGGGCGGCCGAGGTGAGGCCCGCCTTGGTGAGCTTCGTGTCGTCCGGGGTGACGGTGACCTGGAGGTCGCGGACACCGTCGACGGTGACCTGGCCGACGCCGTCGATGGCCTTCAGGTCCGGCACGACGGTCTGGTCGAGCTGGTCGGCCAGGGCCTGCTGGTCCTTGTCGGAGGTGACGGCGAGGACGACGGTCGGCATGTCGTCCGTGGACCCGGCGACGACCTGCGGGTCGACGTCGTCCGGGAGCTGCGCACGGGCCCGGTTGACGGCCTGCTGGACGTCGGCGACGAGCTGCTTGGTGCCGCTGCCGTAGTCGAAGGACGCCATGACGATGGCGTTGCCCTCACTGGCCGTGGAGGTGACTCCCTCGATGCCGTCGACCGCTTCGAGGCTGTCCTCGATGGGCTCGACGACCTGCTTCTCGACGACATCCGGTGAGGCGCCCTGGTAGGGGGCGAGCACGGACACCATCGGCAGTTCGATGGAGGGCAGCAGCTGCTGCTTGAGCTGGGGTATCGCGATGGCCCCGAAGGCGAGCACGATGATCGACATCAGGCCTATGAGGGCCCGCTGCGCGAGGCTGAATCTCGACAGCCAGGACATGGGTCAGGGATCTCAATTCTGTGAGCGGCAGAAGTGGGCCCCTACACCCTGTGCCCTCCGGGGACGGTGATCCGTAGCTCCCAGGTCCATTTCCTTATGCGGCGCATACTCCGGCCGCAGTACGGCGGGTGGAGTTCACTCCACCCTCGGACGTACCAGCCCGGACTCGTACGCGATCACCACGAGCTGCGCCCGGTCCCGCGCGCCCAGCTTGGCCATGGCCCGGTTGACGTGCGTCTTCACGGTGAGCGGGCTGACTTCGAGGCGCTCGGCGATCTCGTCGTTGGAGTGTCCGCCGGCGACCTGGACGAGGACCTCGCGCTCGCGGACGGTGAGCGCGTCCAGCCGTGCGGCGCGGGCGGGGTCGGCGGCGTCGTCCGCCGCGTCGCCCTGGGCGAGGAAGCGGGCGATCAGGCCCTTGGTGGCGGCCGGGGAGAGCAGGGCCTCGCCGCCCGCCGCGATCCGGATGGCGCTGAGCAGCTCGTCGGGTTCGCTGCCCTTGCCGAGGAAGCCGGAGGCGCCGGCCCGCAGCGACTGCACGACGTAGTCGTCGACCTCGAAGGTCGTCAGGATGACCACCCGGACCTGGGCGAGGGACGGGTCCTCGCTGATCAGCCGGGTGGCGGCGAGGCCGTCGGTGCCGGGCATCCGGATGTCCATCAGCACGACGTCGGCCCGCTCCTCCTTGGCCAGCCGCACCGCCTCCGCCCCGTCGGACGCCTCGCCGACGACCTCCATGTCGGGCTCGGAGTCGACGAGCACGCGGAAGGCGCTGCGCAGCAGTGCCTGGTCGTCGGCGAGCAGGACGCGGATGGTCATGCGGGGTCCTCTGCGGCAGGGGGCTCGGTGCTACGACAACTTCCGCGGGGTGCGCCTGAGTTCCGCCAGTCGGTCAAACGGCGTCGTCGGCGGCGCGGCTGCGGGTCTTGACCGGCAGGATCGCATGGACGCGGAAGCCGCCGCCGTAGCGGGGACCGGTGGTGAGGGTGCCGCGCAGGGCGGTGACCCGCTCGCGCATGCCGAGGAGGCCGTGGCCTCCGCCGTCGGCCGGCTCGTCCTCCCCGGCGCCGTTGTCGAGGACGGTGATCTCTATGTTCGGCCCCACGCGGACGACGCTGACCTCGGCCTTCGCCTCCGTACCGGCGTGCTTCTGGACGTTGGTGAGGGCTTCCTGGATGACCCGGTAGGCGGCCAGGCCGACGGCGGCGGGGAGGGTGGTGTCGCTGTCGGCGCGGGCCACCTCGACATGCTGGCCGGCGCTGCGGAAGGTGCCGACGAGTTCGTCGAGGCGGTCCAGGCCGGGGGCGGGCTCGGTCGGTGCCTCGGGGTCGCCGGACTGTCTGAGCAGGCCGACGGTGGCCCGGAGCTCGTTGAGCGCCGAGCGGCTGGCCTCGCGTACGTGGGCGAGGGCCTCCTTGGCCTGGTCGGGGCGCTTGTCCATGACGTGTGCGGCGACGCCCGCCTGCACGTTGACCAGGGCGATGTGGTGGGCGACGACGTCGTGCAGGTCGCGGGCGATACGCAGGCGTTCCTCGGCGACGCGGCGGCGGGCCTCCTCCTCGCGGGTGCGTTCCGCCTTCTCGGCGCGGTCCCTGATCGCCTGCACGAAGGCGCGGCGGCTGCGGACGGCGTCGCCGGCGGTGGCGCCGATGCCGGTCCAGGCGAAGATGCCGAGGTTTTCCTGGGCGTACCACGGGAGTGGGCCGCCGAGCATGGCGGCGGCGGTGAGGACGGTCATGGTGAGCAGACCGACCCGCCAGGCGGTGGGGCGGTCGGTGGCGGAGGCGACGGTGAACAGGGCGATCACCGCGGACATGGCGACGGGGGCACGGGGGTCGCCGGTGACGCACTCGATGATCGAGAAGCTTCCGGTGAGGGCGAGCACCGTCATCGGGGCGCGGCGGCGGAAGACGAGGGCCGCGGCGCTGAGGCCGATGAGGACCAGGCTGAGCGGGTCCGGGGTGCGGAAGCCCCAGGTGACGCCGTCCGGTCCGTGCGGGTCCACGAACGAGCCGGCCACCATGCAGCCGAGAACGCCGGCCGCGAGTATGGCGTCCAGCGCCATGGGGTGCGCCTTCAGCTGGTGCCGGACGCGCTCGAGGGTGCTCACGTCTGCCAACGGTACGGGTGACCTGCGGAGCTTGGAACGGGGGTCGGCTGTAGGTTTCCTGTGTACTTGCCGAGTGTGGGGCGGGCCTTTGCCGGGGAGACCGCCCGGGCCGGTGTCAGCCCGGGATCAGGCCGTCGTCGCTGAGCAGTTCCCGGACCTGTTCCAGGGTGGCGTCCGGGGACGGGAGGATCAGGTCCGAGGGTTCCAGGGCGTCATCGGGCAGCGCCTCGCCCAGTTCGCGGACCTTGGAGAGCAGGGCCTCGAAGGTGCGGCGAAAGCCGGGGCCGTCGCCGTTCTCCATCTCGGCCAGCAACTCGTCGTCCAGTTTGTTCAGCTCGGCGAGGTGGCTGTCGGCCAGTCTCACCTGCCCCTCCCCCATGATCCTGACGATCATGTCGCCCTCCTAAGGCGTGGGCCCTACTGCTTGTCGAAGCGTGGGGTGTCCTGCGGCTGCTGCTGGGACTGCGACTGGCCCGCGCCGCCCTCGATGGCCTGCTGACCGCTCGTGCCTCCGGCCAGCTCCGCCTTCATGCGCTGCAGTTCCAGCTCTACATCCGTACCACCGGAGAGCCGGTCCAGCTCGGCCTGGATGTCGTCCTTGTGCATGCCGGACTGGTCGTCGAGGGCGCCGGAGGCGAGCAGCTCGTCGATCGCGCCGGCCCGCGCCTGGAGCTGCGCCGTCTTGTCCTCGGCACGCTGGATCGCCATGCCGACGTCGCCCATCTCCTCGGAGATGCCGGAGAAGGCCTCGCCGATGCGGGTCTGCGCCTGGGCCGCGGTGTACGTCGCCTTGATCGTCTCCTTCTTCGTACGGAAGGCGTCGACCTTGGCCTGGAGCCGCTGGGCCGCCAGGGTGAGCTTCTCCTCCTCGCCCTGGAGCGTGGAGTGCTGTGTCTCGAGGTCCGTCACCTGCTGCTGGAGGGCGGCACGGCGGGAGAGCGCCTCGCGGGCCAGGTCCTCACGACCCAGCGCGAGTGCCTTGCGGCCCTGGTCCTCCAGCTTGGACGACTGCGACTGCAGCTGGTTGAGCTGAAGTTCCAGGCGCTTGCGGGACGTGGCGACGTCCGCCACGCCTCGGCGCACCTTCTGGAGCAGCTCCAGCTGTTTCTGGTACGAGTAATCGAGGGTTTCGCGCGGGTCCTCGGCCCGGTCAAGGGCCTTGTTCGCCTTCGCGCGGAAGATCATCCCCATACGCTTCATGACACCGCTCATGGGCTTCGCGCGCCCCCTTCTGACCGAGTCCAGCTTCAGCTCTGCGACAGAACCCACAGTACGGGCCCTGCATCCATTGACGCACTGTTCGGGGACGGATGCGCTCCTCCCCAAGGACGACTGACCAAGGCCTTGCTCCGGCGTAAGGAGTAGGTGACCTTCAGGGTCAGCAGTCGGTCACCGGACGTCCCCTCTGTCCCCCTACATGACGACTGGTGTTGCCGGATCGTTCCCCAGCGGGCTGGGGTCCAACCCCGGACACCCCTTACCCTTGGGTTTTGTGTTCCGTAGCCGTTCCACCAAGGACGAGAAGGCCGCCCCCGCCGACAAGGCGCAGGTGACCGACTCCAGTCAGATCCGCCACCCCGAGGCGAAGAAGGGCCGCCCCACTCCCAAGCGGAGCGAGGCCCAGTCGCAGCGTCGCAGCGTGGCCAATACGTCGATGACGCGCAAGGACGCCTCCAAGCGCCAGCGCGAGGAGCGTCGTGCGCAGCTGGAGAAGCAGCGCCAGGCGCTGGCCGGGGGCGACGAGCGGTACCTGCCGGCCCGCGACAAGGGCCCGGTCCGCAAGTTCGCCCGCGACTTCATCGACTCCCGGTTCAACGTGGCGGAGTTCTTCCTGCCGATGGCCGTGATCATCCTCGTGCTGAGCATGGTGCAGGTGGGCGCGTTGCAGAGCATCGCGCTGCTGCTGTGGCTCGTCGTGATCGTGCTCATCGTGCTCGACTCGATCCTCACGGGCATCCGTCTGAAGAAGCGGCTCGCCGAGCGCTTCCCGGACCAGTCCAGGAAGGGCGCGGTCGCCTACGCCCTCATGCGTTCCCTCCAGATGCGTCGGCTCCGGCTGCCCAAGCCGCAGGTCAAGCGCGGAGAGCGGCCCTGAGCACTACGCCGTTCACCGGGGGCGCGGCCAATGCCTGGCTGAGCAGGCTGGGCGGGCTGCGGGATGTCGTACGACAGGAGCTGGTGGCCCGGCAGCTCGACGAGCAGATAGCCGGGCGCTTCCCGGTGGGTCAGCGGCTGCGGGTGCTCGACGTCGGGATGGGCCAGGGCACCCAGGCACTGCGTCTGGCCCGGGCCGGGCACCAGGTGACCGGGCTCGAGCAGGACGCCACGATGATCGCGGCGGCCCGGGAGTCCCTGTGTGCCGAGCCCGAGGGCATCCGGGAGCGGATGCGGATCATCGAGGGGGACGGCCGGGACACCGGGGTCCATTTCCTGCCGGGCAGTTTCGACGTCGTGCTGTGTCACGGCGTACTCATGTACGTCGAGGAGCCGGATCCGCTGCTGGCGGGGCTGGCGCGGATGCTCGCGCAGGGCGGGCTGCTGTCGCTGCTCGTGCGGAACGCGGACGCGCTGGCGATGCGGCCGGGTCTCTCGGGCGACTGGACCGGTGCGCTCGGGGCCTTCGACACCGTGTCGTACACCAACCGGCTCGGGCTCGACGTGCGGGCCGACCGGCTGGAGACGCTGACCGCGACGCTGGCCGGCATCGGGGCACCGCTGCACGCCTGGTACGGGGTGCGGGTGTTCACGGACACGGCGGCGGACGGGGCGGAGATCCCGGACGACGTGGAGACGCTGCTGGCCGCCGAGGAGCGGGCCGGGCGAACGGACCCCTACCGTCGGGTCGCGGCGCTGCTGCACCTGTGCGGGGTGCGGGGCTGAAACCGCGGAGACGTACGCGCCGGGCGAGTCGAGTGGTGAGAGGGGGCGGCCGGAACCCGGCCGCCCCCTTTCCGCGGACCTACGCCTCTTCGGCGTGCAGGCTCATCGGGCCGTAGATCTTCGTACTGTCCTCGAACAGGTGCACCTGGTCCGCGCCGCCCTCCGCGAGGTCCTTCCAGTACTCACCGACCCAGGACTCGGCATCCCCCTGCGTGGTGAACTCCTCGGGCTGCACCGCGGGCTGAACCTCCGTCCCGTCGGCCTTCTCGAATCGCCACGTCCATGCCGCCATGTACGCCTCCCTGATGTGAACACGTGCAAAGCAGAAGCCGGATCTTGATCCGGCTCCTGCCTTGAGCCTATCCGGACGCGCAGCACCCGCGCCGACAAGCGAAAATCAGGTCCGTGGAACTCACTCTCCTCGGTACCGGCGCCCCCGCGGGGCTCCCCCGCCCCGATTGCCCCTGCGCCGTCTGCGCGACCGCGCTCGGTCCCGACGCCCGGGCCGCCACCGCGCTGCTCGTCGACGGGGCGCTGTTGCTCGATCTGACGCCCGGCGCGGTGTTCGCGGCGGCTCGGGCGGGGCAGTCGCTGGGGCAGGTGCGGCAGGTGTTGTTGTCGCATCCGCACGACGGGCCTGCCGTGGAGGTGCCGGCGGGGCTGCCGCAGCCGGGGCGGGTGCCGGACGGGCGGGAGTTGGCGCTGCTGACGGGGCATCGGGTGCGGGCGGTGGCGATGGACGGGCCCGGCACCGGGTACGCGGTGACCGGCCCTGACGGGCAGCGGCTGCTCTATCTGCCGCCCGGGGGCGCTCCGGCCGGGCTGGAGGAGAACGGCAAGGACGGCTACGACATGGTCCTCGCCGATGTCGTGGGGCGGCCGGACGCGCTCGCCAAGCTGCGAGCGGTCGGTGCGATGGGGCCGGCCACCGATGTCGTCGCCGTCCATCTCGACCACGACGTGCCGCCCGGCGCCGAGTTGCGGCGACGGCTCGCGGCGGCGGGCGCGCGGGCCGTGCCCGACGGGACGACACTGACCGTCGGCGTCTACGAGGACGTACCGGACGTGCCCCGGCGGACGCTGGTGCTGGGCGGGGCGCGGTCCGGGAAGTCGGTGGAGGCGGAGCGGCGGTTGGAGGCGTTTCCGGACGTCCTGTACGTCGCCACCGGCGGGACGCGCGGCGGGGACGGCGAGTGGGCCGCACGCGTGGCGACGCACCGCGAGCGGCGGCCCGGGTCCTGGCGTACGGCCGAGACCTGCGACCTCGTGCCGCTGCTCGCCGACGACGGGCCTCCGCTGCTGATCGACTGTCTGTCGCTGTGGCTGACGGACGCGATGGACGCCGTCGGGGCGTGGGACGACGCGGTGTGGGCCGACGGCGGGGAGCGGGCGCTGCGGGAGCGGGTGCGGGAGCTGACGGACGCGGTGCGGGCGACCCGGCGGACCGTCGTCACCGTGTCGAACGAGGTGGGATCGGGGATCGTGCCGGCCACGGCCTCCGGGCGGCGCTACCGGGACGAACTCGGGCGGCTCAACGCGGCGTTCGCCGGTGAGTGCGAGCACGTGGTGCTGGTGGTGGCCGGGCAGGCGGTGGTCCTACGGGGCTGAGGGCTCCTTGTGGGCGATGAGGCGGTACGTCGTCCAGGGGCGGGGGCGGCGGTTCCGCGGCGGGAGGATCGTGCAGCCCTGGGACTCCAGTTCCGCGCGGAGTTCCTCGGCTGGGGCGTCCACGCCCTCCAGGAGGAGGTAGCCGCCGGGGCGCAGGACCGCGAGTGCGGCGCGGAGTTCACCGGCGGGGTCCGGGGGTCGGAGGAGGGTGACGACGTCGTAGCGGGCGCGCAGGCCGGTCGCGATCGGCTCGTCCGTCAGGCTGCCGACGTACGCCTCCTCCACCCGGTCGGCCTCGCGGGCCTCTTCCACGCGGGCGGTCGGGTCGACGCCGTCGAAGGAGGTGTACGGGAAGAGCTCCTTGGCCGCCTCGGGGAAGCGGGCGTCGCCCGTGCCCACGTCCAGCCAGCTCTCCGGTTCGGGGAGGAGCCGCAGGATCGCGCGTGCCGTCGAGCGGTGGCGGCGTCGGCGGTCGAGGTCGCTGACACGGGTGCGCAGGCGTTTCATGGGGGCTCCCTGAGACATACGACATTCCACTGCAAAACGGAACGTATGGGATCGCGATCTTGGGAGCAACGACGTCAGGTGCGCGTGGTGGCCATGTGGCGCCGTCCTGTTCGATCGGTGCCGGTACTGTTCGGCGAATGAGCTCGCTTAATCTCGACGACTTCACCGATCTGATCGAGCGCCCCGACGGTGGGGTGCGCCGCGACGCCGAGGCGCGCCGGGAACGTCAGATCGTGCCGCCCGGGTCGCTGGGCCGCCTGGACGACCTGGGTGAGTGGCTGTCGGCGGCGCAGTCCGCCGTTCCGGTACGGCCGATCGAACGGCCGCGGGTGGTTCTCTTCGCCGGTGACCACGGCATCGCCGAGCTCGGTGTCTCGGCCCGGCCGGCGGGCAGCGCCGGGGAGTTGGTGCGCGAGGTCCTGGAGGGCGGGCGGCCGGTGTCCGTGCTCGCACGGCGGCTCGGGGTGCCGGTGCGGGTCGTCGACCTGGCGCTGGACTGCGATCCGGAGTCGCTGCCCGGCGAGGTCGTACGGCATCGGGTGCGGCGCGGCAGCGGCCGTATCGACGTCGAGGACGCGCTGACGCTGGAGGAGGCGGAGGCCGCGTTCCGGGCCGGGGTCGCGGTGGCCGACGAGGAGGCCGACTCCGGTACGGATCTGGTGGTGCTCGGCGATGTGAGCGTCGGCGGGACCACGGCGGCGGGTGTGCTGGTCGCCGCGCTGTGCGGGACCGACGCGTCCGTGGTGACCGGGCGCGGCGGGCTGGCCATCGACGATCTCGCCTGGATGCGCAAGTGCGCGGCGATCCGCGACGCGCTGCGGCGGGCCCGCCCGGTGCTCGGGGACCAGCTCCAGCTGCTGGCGACGGTGGGCGGTGCCGATCTCGCGGCGATCACCGGGTTCCTGTTGCAGAGCGCGGTGCGCAAGCTGCCGGTCGTGCTCGACGGGGTCGTGGTCGCCGCCTGTGCGCTGGTCGGGCAGCGGATCGCCTTCCGGGCGCCGGACTGGTGGCTGGCCGCGCACGACAGCGGGGAGCCGGGGCAGGCGAAGGCGCTGGACCGGATGGCGCTGGAGCCGCTGCTGGAGCACGGGGTGACGGTCGGGGAGGGCGCCGGCGGACTGCTGGCACTGCCGCTGGTGCAGGCCGCGGCGGCGCTGGCCGCGGAGCTGCCCGAGAAGCCGGAGGCCGTCGAGGCGGAGGCCGGGGAGCCGGAGAAGGAGGAGTAGCCCAGAGGGCGCAGAGGCGCGGCAGGGGTGGTCAATGTGACGCCTTTGTGTGGATGTCTCCGATCTGCCGGGAAGGTGTGCAACAGGCCCGGGAGATCCAGATCACGTAGGTGTGGCTCAACTGCGCATGGTGCGGATCGGTCTTCGGACATGGCCGGTGGCCGCACCGTTCGTACCTGGAGACGCGCCGATGACGAGGATCGCCCGCTGGGCCCGCACCGAGTGGGGGCTCCTGTACCTCGCGGTGCGCGGGCCGCTGGTGCGGCGGCGGTGGCGGGCGGTGCCGATGGCGATCGGGGCGGTCTGCCTGACGGCGGTGCTGCAGTTCGTGCAGAACCAGTCGTGGGGCTACCAGTTCGTGCAGAACGTCGGGGCTGTACGGGCGGAGGACCCGCTGTGGTTGGCCCTCCTGCGGACGCCCTTGTCCTTGTTCGTACCCGCGCTGGACCTGCCCGTGTGGGGTGCGCTGGCGCAGCTCCTGATCGTGTTCGGCATCGCGGAGATCTGCCTGGGCTGGTGGCGCACCCTCGTCATCGCCTACGCCGCCACCCTCGCCGGCACGCTGTACGCCCGCCTCGGCATCTGGCTGGGCCCCGACAGCCCGCTCGGCCTCCCGGCCACGGACTCCCAGGTCGTCGACACCGGCCCCTCGGCGGCCGTGGTGGGCCTCGCGGTGTTCCTGGCCTGGCGCTGTCGCGCGTACGTCACCGGGGGTGTGGTGATCGCGGCGATGGTGGTCGAGGTGCTGCTGAAGGACAACCTCGCGGGCAAGGAACATCTGGCGGCGATCGCGGCGGTGCTGGCACTGTGCGGGATCTCGGAGGTACGCCATCGGCGACGCACGGGGCGGGTGGCGATGCGATGACCGGGCGCACGTCGGGCATTGCCCGGTCGGCGCCCACGTCGGTGAGCGGTCCGGCAGACGGCCGTGTCGGTGAGCGGGTGCGCGGGGCGGCCCCCGGCGACGTCCGAGCCGGCGACTGGGGACTGTCAGATGTCGGCCCGCGGTCGCCTTGTCACGGCACGGCCTGGGGATGCGGCTTGCCGCCGATCAGGTCTTCGAGTCCGGCGCGCGGTGCAGGAAGGAACCCAGGGGCGTGTGACGCCGCGCGCGGAGGAGACGCGGGCCCGCTCCCCGGCGGTGGTCCTGGTGGCAGGCGCGCAAGGTGCCTCGGCGCGGAGACGTGGGGCGCCGCCCGGCAGCAGCGGTGACCGTGGCCGGGGTGCGTCAGCTGTCGGCTCGCGGGCGGACTGTCACGGCAGGGCGCGTGGATCGGGTTTGCCGCCGATCAGGTCCTCGAGTCTGCGGCGGGGGCCCGCCCAGCGGCGGTCGTGGTGGTACGCGCGCAGGGTGGCCTTGGCGCGGGCGCGGGGGCGGCGGCGGTAGAAGCGGCGGGCCCAGGGTGAGCCCGGGCGGGCCAAGCGGACGAAACCGATCAGGCCGACGAGCGGGACGATCACGCTGAAGATCGCCATACGGGCCTTGCCCTTGCTCAGGACGGCCAGGGCGAACAGGAAGTTGACCACCACGGTCGAGAGCACGTTGGCCCGGTCCTGGAGCTCGTCCTGGCTCAGGTCGTTGACGCCGAACGGCGAGAACCCGGACAGCACCAGTCCCACCAGGGCGGCGGTCAGCACGACCACCTCCACGCTCTTGCGGCCCTCCTCCGTCCAGTAGACGTCGTCGAGGTGCAGGATCAGCGCGAACTCGTCCAGCACGAGACCCGCGCCGACACCGAAGATCACCGCACACGTGGCCGCCCCGAAGCCGTGCCGCCCACTGCCTACGGCACCGAAGCCGCCGACGACGGTCAGGACGATCCCGGGCACCACGTGATGGATGTGCACCCCGCCGGAGCTGACGTTCCCGAAAGGGCCCTTGCCCGCGCGGATGAGCCGGGTGATGACCCGGGTGACGAGGAAAGTGACGACGAAGGAGGTGAGGGCGAGGAGCAGCGGCAGTTTGCCCGGCTCGATGATGTTCCGCTGGAGCCAATGTCCCATATGCGCACTTTATCCAGGGTGGGCCGTGGCGACTTCCCGACCGCCGGATAACCTCCTCCGGTGTCTGCGCCCTCTTCGACTCCCTGGCCCGACGGCCTCCGCTTCGCCTTCGGCACCCTGACCGTCCTCCCGGTCAAGGTGACCCGCTGGGACCGTGACGCCGCGCGCGGGGGCATGCTGTGCGCCCCGCTGGCAGGGGTGGTGGTCGGGGCGGCGGCCGCCGTGCTGGGTGTACTGCTCCTGGCCCTGGGCGCGGGACCGCTGCTCGCCGCGGTCGCCACCGCCGCCGTGCCCGCCGCGCTCACCCGGGGGCTCCACCTCGACGGGCTCGCCGATACCGCGGACGGGCTCGGCAGCGGTAAGCCCGCCGAGGACGCGCTGCGGATCATGAAGCAGTCGGACATCGGGCCCTTCGGGGTCATCACCCTCGTCTTCGTACTGCTCGCGCAGGTGGCGGCGCTGGCACAGGCGTACGGCGAGTCATGGGCGCGGGGTGCGGCGGCCGCGGTCGTGTCGGCCACGGCGGCCCGGCTGGCGCTGACGCTGGCGGCGCGGCGCGGGGTGCCGGCGGCACGGCCCGAGGGCTTGGGAGCGGCCGTGGCCGGGGTGGTCCCGGTACGGGGTGCGACGATCGTCGCCGTTGCCGTGACGCTGGCGGCGGCAGGTGCGGGGGCGTTCTTCGGGCCGTACGACATCGTCCGTACGGCGCTCGCGGTCGTCGTCGCCGCCGGGGTTGCCGAACTCCTGCTACGGCACTGCACACGGCGCTTCGGCGGGGTGACCGGGGATGTCTTCGGAGGGCTGGCGGAGACTGCGGCCACGACCGCGCTCGTGGTGCTTTCGCTGGGTGGCTGAGTGGCGGGTGCGTCGTGGCCGGCCGCGCGGTTTCAGCATGCCCGGCGCCAGACCCCCAGCTCGTACTTCTTCAGCATCGAACTCAGCTTCAGCTTGCGTGACTCCGCGCAGAACTTGCTCGTCGGCAGTTCGTACTCCACGTGGAAGACCGCCTTCTTCGCCTCGATGAACGGCGTGTTGGCCTCGCACTCGTCGTACTGGGCGCACTGTTCGTTGACCGCGAAGTCGAAGTCGTCGACCAGTTCGGGGATTTGGTCCAGGTCGTTCTTCAAGCCCACCGACATGCCGCGGGCGTGGGCGAGTTTCGCGATGAGGCGGTTGTAGCGGAGCTGGTCGGCGGCCTTCAGCGGGAAGCCGGTGCGGTTCTTGTATCCGTCCATGTTGTCGGGCTCCACCGCGTCGAAGCCCTTCTCACGGCACATGTCCATGCGGTCCGCCATCAACGGTTCCAGGACGTCCGTCTTGCGGATGTCGAGCCAGCTCTCGCCCTCCCAGCCGTTGCCGCGGCCGATGACCGACTCCGGGAACTTCTCCGCGTCGGGGCGCCAGTCCTCCCAGGCTCCGGTGGAGAGGTAGCAGATCACCTTGCGGCCCTTGCGGTGCAGCTCGGTGACGGTGGACCTGGGCTGGTCGAAGCCGTCGATGTCGTAGACCGGGACGTCGACGGAGGTGTCGACCGTCCGGCCGCTGAGCTGCCACTGCCAGTCGAGGCCGGGGGACGGCTGCCAGCGCGGGCCGGGTTTCGCGTCCGGGGTCGTCGTGCAGGCGGCCAGCAGGAACAGGGGGACCAGCCAGAAAACGCGTCTCACCGAGCGGGCTCCAGAGTGTGGGGCAACGTACCCCAAGGATGATCCCCCACCCCGGGGACCGCGCAGTACAGGTCCGCACCCTCCACCGCCGTATCGACGCCGTCCGGGACGCCGTACACCAGATGGCACAGCCGTACGTCCGTGGCGCCGCGCCAGGGGTGCGGGGGCTGTCGGCGGTACGTCGACCAGGTGCCCTCGAAGGTGACGAGGACGTCGGCGATGCGGGCGTAGGAGGGGTGTGGTGTGGTGCCGTGGTTCAGGGCGAGGGTGCCTCGGACGGCGGTGGCGAGCCGCCGGTAGTACGCGAACTCCTCCGGGCCCGAGGTGACTTGGTCCAGGAAGGCGCCGTCCGTGCCGTACCAGTCGCGGTGGCGTGTGAGGTCACGGACCACGTCGGCGGAGGGTCTGCGGGCGTAGTCCGTGTCGGCGTAGCCCAGCACCCGTGTGCCTGCGGCCCGCAGCCGTGCGGCGACCTCGGCGAAGGCCTCGTCGGGGGCGTCGCCGGGGCCGCTGGCCGGGTTGAGGACGACGCCGTAGAGGAGGGGTGCGGCCGCGATGAGCGCGTCCCATTCAGCGGGGCGGACGGACGGGTGCTCGTAGTACGGGACCAGAAGAGTGCTCATCGGTGGGCCGTCGCCCTTCCCAACAGGGCGCAGACGAGGGCGGCTTGGGCCGCGGCTGCCGTGCCGTGGACGATCAGGGCGACCCAGTGCGGGTCGCCCGTGTGGGTCAGCAGCGCGAGTGTCTGGGTCAGGGCCGCGGCGCAGCAGACCGCCGTCGCGCTGAGGATCGCGCCGAAGGACTGGAGCAGCAGACCCGTCCAGAGGACCACGCCCAGCACCAGCAGACCTGGCGACAGGGCGGACATGGCGAGGCCCAGGACGAGAAGGGTGGCCAGGTAGGCGGTCAGGCATTCGACCAGCGTGGTGACCGTCGTACGCCAGAAGGCCCTTGCGGTGCTGGTGTTGCGCAGGCCGGCGAGGCTGCCGCTGCGGAAGCGGTGGAGGAGCCATTCGGAGGGGCCCATGCTGAGGGTGAGGGCCACGGCGGCCAGGGCGTTGTCCAGGGCTGCGTAGAGGACGAGGACGCCGGTGCCCAGACCGAACAGGGCGTAAGGGAGGGAGGAAAGGAGTTGGGGGCCCATGGTCGGCTGTCGGCCGCGGGCCCGTCGTTGCTTGTCGCGCAGTTCCAGTAGACCCAGGACCACCACCGCCAGCAAGGAGCCCAACAGCAGGACGAGCCTGAGTGCCGTCGACGGGGTATGGACCAACGCCATGGCCGCGCCCGCCGCCATCGGCAACAGGGCCAGCAGCAGCGCCCGTTCGCGGCCCAGGACCAGCAGGACCGTCGACGCGCCCAGGTACAGGGACTGTCCGGCGGCGAAGGCCACTCCCGTCATGTCGCCCGTGCCCGCGACCAGGAGGGCGGCCAGGGCGCCCAGCACCACGCCCGTCGGCGCTCCCAGCAGCAGGCTGCGTTTCGCCGCCGCGCGGTCTCCCAGGCCCAGCCAGGAGTACGCCCGGTGGGCGAGGCCCTGGTTCCAGGTCCAGCCGACCAGGGCGCCGGCGAGGAGGGGGATCGTGCCCGCCGGGAGGCCGAAGTCCCTGGGGCCGGTCATCAGCGGGGCGCCCAGTACGTAGCCGAAGCCGGGGAGGGCGAAGACGACGCCCCGCAGGAGGCAGCCCAACAGGCCCACCTGCCACGGGTCGTGGACCGGGCCCTCCGGTTCGGGATAGCGGCGCTCGACGCGTTCGTAGAGTTCCTCGGCGAGGGCGAAGGAGTTCTTCAGGCCGTACCGCTCGCGTATCTGGTCGTCCGACATGCCGTCGGACTCCAGGAGCGCGGCTATCTCGTCGGGGTGGACGGCCGCGGCGACGAAGTCGTCGAGGCGCTCGGCGAGCGCGTCGACGGGGTCGGGCCGGGCCCAGCTCGGGGTGCGCTGCCTGGGGATGCCGGGCATGGTGTCGGGGCGGGCACCCGGGGGCAGCCAGACGGATCCGCTCACCAGCCGGTCCCGTCCGTCGCGACCGCGGCGTACCAGGGGTCGCGCAGTTCGAGGGTCCAGTCGGCGACGGTCTCGAGCGTGGGCTCGTACACCTCGGGCATACCCGCGAGCTCCTGGTAGATCGTCCGGAAATTGTCCACGGAGCGGCGCAGTGTGAAGCGGTCGATCACTCTCTGCCGCGCCAACTCGCCGAGTTTCAGGCGCCGTTCGTCGTCCCTGAGCAGGGTCAGGGCCGCTGCCGCCAGCTTCTCCGGCTCACGCGGGGGCACCACCAGACCTGTGTCGCCGACCGCCTCGCTCACTCCCCCGACATCCGTCGACACCGTCGTACGGCCGCAGGACATGGCCTCGATGATGGAGAACGGGAAGCCCTCGGAGATGGAGGAGAGCATGACCACGTGACCGGCCGCGTAGGCCCGCCAGACCTCGCTGATGCGGCCCTCGAAGGTGAGGCCGTCGGTGACGCCGAGTTCGGCGGCGAGCTTCTCCAGCCGGGTCTTGTACTCCTCGCCGCCGGGCGGGACCGGGCCGAAGAGTCTGAGCCGGGTCTCCGGCATCTCGGCGCGGACCATGGCGTAGGCGCGGATCAGCGTCTCCAGGTCCTTGATGGGGTCGACGCGGCCGCACCAGGTGAGGGTCGGAACCTCGGGTTCGGGTCCCGCGTGCGGGAAGGCGGCCGGGTCGACGCCGTTGTAGACCGTGCGGATCTTGTCGGCGTCGGCGCCGCCGCGCTCCTCCCAGCGGCGGTTGTACTGGTTGCAGGGGGTGATGAGGTCGGCGGCCCGGTAGCCGAGGGAGTTGAGCTCGCGGTAGAAGCCGAGCATGAACGCCTTCACGGGCCAGCGTTGGGCGTCCGAGCGGTAGCCGAGGTAGCGCTCGCGCAGGTAGATGCCGTGCTCGGTGAGGAGGAACGGTACGCCGTCCAGTTGGTGGGCGGCGAGGGCGGGCAGGGTGGCCAGGCCGCTGCTCACCGCGTGTGCCACCGAGTCCTCGGGGATACGGACGCCCAGCGGGCGCAGGGCGTGTTCCAGCAGGTCCGTCGCGGTGAGCGCGTCGTGGACCGTGGGGCGGGCCGCGGCCGTCGCCAGGTGCGGCATCGTCCATATCCACATCAGCGAGCGCAGTGCCGACTCCGTGCGCAGTGCGGCCGACAGGCGTCCGTCGCGGGCGAGTTCGGCCAGCTCGTACAGGGCCTCGCCGAAGTCGCAGTGGGCCTCGGGGTCGAGGAAGGAGAGCAGGAACCGCTCGTAGGAGTCGATGAAACGGCGCCGCGCCCTGCCGTACGGGGCGTGCTTGCGGCCGGGGCGCGGGCCCCAGGTCGGCACGGAGGTGTGGCGGTAGACGTTGGGCGGCAGCTCCCAGGTCACGGGTTCGCGGCCGCTTCCGGTGAGCGAGAGGATGTGGAAGTCGACCTCCGGCATGCCCTTGACGAGCTGGTCGCACCAGGTGCTGACGCCGCCGTGGACATGGGGATAGGTGCCTTCGGTGAGCATGGTGACGTGACGGCCCGTGCGCATCGCGGCGCGGTTCCCCCCTGTTTGCGGATCTTGTGGGGGGAACTGCGGACCGGGCCCGACCGCGGATTCGTCGTGGCCGGTCGCGCAGTTCCCCGCGCCCCTTGAGGGGCGCTCTCCCTACGGCAGCTTCAGTGTCAACGCGGACTGCAGTACCGCCGGCGTGGTCCACGCCGAGCGCCTTCCCGCGTACGCCGTACCGAAGGTGGTCGTGCCGATCAGGAGCTGCTGCTTCGTGCCCTCCGGGGCCGTCACCGGGATCTGCGTCCCGTTCGGTGCCGTGATCGTGACCGTCGCGCCGACCCGGTACGCCGTGACCTTGCCGGAGGCCAGCGCGGCCTGCCAGCCGGCGCGGCGCTGGAGTTCGGTGCCGATGGCGGCCTGGGCGAGGTTCTGGACCGGGGTGTTGTCGGCGAAGAGCGCCCGGTAGTCGGTGAGGACCTTGTTCATGACCGGGTAGAGGGTCCGGTCCTCGGCCAGGTTCGACTGGTGGGCGTAGTGCGGTCGCGGGTCGTTGCTGATGGCGTGGCCGAGGGCGGTGCGGGCCTCCTGGGGGACGATGTACGACGTGTAGCCCGTGGCCGGGTCGAGCGGCTCGGCCAGACAGGTGGAGGTCGGGTTGTTCTCGCAGATGCCGCTGCCGCCGTCGGCCGCCGAGGCGTAGATCCAGTTGTACTCGTCGACCATCTCGGCGTTCGTACCGACGTTGTAGTACACGTTCATCGGGTAGCGGGGCACGGTCAGCGTGCCGCTGCCGACCGCACGCTGGTCGGGTTCACGGGAGTTGTCGGAGGCGGTCCACTTGATGCCGTTGTCGGCGAGGGCACCGGCGAGGTTGGGATTGTCGTTCGGCTGCTGCGGCAGCGTCTTCAGGCCCGAGTGCTCGCCGGTGACCAGCTCGGCGCGGGTCAGCGGAAGGCCCTTGGAGACGCCCCAGTTGTAGTTGTCGCGGATCTCCGCGGAGATGTCGGCCCGGCTCATGTACTGGGTCGTGCCGTTGGCGTTCTTCGCGCAGGTCCACGGCACCGTGGAGGTGTCCTGGACGCAGCCGAGGAACTTGTGTGTGTACGTGTGGTTGATCCAGCGGTACTTGGCCTTGTCGGCGAGCAGCTGGGTGGCGAGGGCGTCCGTGCCGCCGTTCTCGGTCTTCCACTCCTCGCCGGAACCGGCGTTGTAGACCATGTCGAGCGTGAAGCCCTGCTCCTGCTGCCACTGGGCGGCGTGGACCGCGTCGGCGGCGGTCATCCGGATCGGCGTGGTGCCCGTGTCGTCACCGCCCGCGCAGTCGAAGTCGCCGGGGGTGCAGTTGTGTTCGGTGTCCCAGCGGCTGTCGGGGGCGAGGACGTCGTCGACGTGGACGGCGAAGTAGTTGCGCGCCTGTCCCAGGTGCACGCCCTGGGTCAGCCACTCGACGATGCCGCGGGCGAGGACCCGGAACTGCTGCTGGTACTGGTTGTACGCGAAGGTCACGACGAGTTCGCGGCGCCCGTCGTGGACGTACTCGCCGACGAGACTGCCGCGGCCCGAGCCGCCGGGCACGGCGGTGTCGACATAGCTGGTGAAGCCCGCCCCGGGGGTGGCCACATAGCCGTAACTCTCCATCACCGACGGGGAGTTGTCCTCGAAGGTGAGGGCTCCGTCGAGGTATCCGAAGGGCCCCGACTTGCCGGCGGCCGTGATGCCCGCCGCCTGTCCGTCCAGCGAGCCGGAGTAGCTGCTGTACTCCAGGCCGACGCCGGGGTGCGCCCAGGTGTAGGCGTCGACCTGCGGGATGCCGTACGTCTTCTCGTACGTCTCCAGCGCGGTCTGCTCGGCCGAACCGGCGCCGAAGGGAGCCTCGTTGGGCAGGACGACGCCCTGGTACTTGGCCCGGGGCGTGCCGTTGACCGTGTCGCTGAGGAACGCGGCCGTGATGGCGGGGCGGTTCGCGTCGTTCAGGGAGACGGTGGTGTACGGGATGCCCGTGCTCTTCAGCTGGGCGGTGATGGCCTGGACGGGGCTGTCGCCGTTGTCCACGACCAGCACTCTGAGATCGATGCGCGGCGTCACCGCTGCCGCCGCGCCCGGTACTCCGAGCCCCAACGCCAGTAGCCCGGCGGCGGTCAGGGCCGCGGCCGCGCCTCTCCGTCTGTGCGCAGTCTGCGCCATTCTGTGTGTCCTCCCCCAGAAGATCCCCTTGTGGTAAATCCAAGGATGATCAGTGGAAATCATGCAAAGCGGTGGGCGATGCGCTCACCGGAACACGAGGAGTGTGACTGAGCTCACCGGGAGTAAGGATTGAGAAGTGGCCATGACGCCACTCACAGGTGAACGCCCGTAGGAATGAGCGAACCAGCCATACGCGCGTAGGCTCGTTCCGGGTGTTCATCGACGGGGTGAAGGCCCCGGTCGATGCCGCCCCCGGACACGGTTCTAGGGTCGGCTGTCGGGCCCGGTCGACCCACCCACACTCGACCCACTGAACTTCACATCGGAAGCGAGATTTCACCACCGTGACTGCTCTCACTCTCAGCACCGCCGCGGCGCCCGGCCTGCGGGCCGACGCGATCGTGATCGGTGTCGCCAAGGGCGCCAAGGGCCCGGTCGTCGCACCTGGCGCCGAAGCTGTGGACAAGGCCTACGACGGCAGCCTCGCCGGCGTCCTGGAGACCCTCGGTGCCTCCGGCGCCGAGGGCGAGGTGACGAAGCTGCCGGCGCCGTCCGGCTTCAAGACTCCCCTCGTGGTGGCGGTGGGTCTCGGCCCGGAGCCCGAGAAGGACGCCTCCTTCGACTCCGAGGCGCTCCGCCGGGCCGCCGGCGCCGCCGCCCGCGTGCTGACCGGCGCCAAGAAGGCCGCCTTCGCGCTGCCGCTGACGGACGCCGCCGACGCCGGCGCGATCGCCGAGGGCGCCCTCCTCGGCGCGTACTCCTTCGACGCGTACAAGGAGAACGCCAAGGACCCGAAGAACGGCAAGGCGCCCCTCGCCGAGGTCACCCTCCTCGGCGGCAAGCCGCGCGACAAGGCGTACAAGGCGGCCGTGGAGCGTGCCCTCGCCGTCACCGAGGAGCTCAACCGGGCCCGTGACCTCGTCAACACCCCGCCGAACGACCTGTACCCGGAGGCCTTCGCGGCCGTCGCGCAGGCCGCGGCCAAGGAGCACGGCATCAAGGTGCAGGTGCTCGACGAGAAGGCCCTGCTCAAGGGCGGCTACGGCGGCATCCTGGGCGTCGGCGGCGGTTCGGCGACGCCGCCGCGGCTGGTGAAGCTGTCGTACACCTCCTCCAAGGCCAGGAAGCACCTCGCGCTCGTCGGCAAGGGCATCACGTACGACTCGGGCGGCATCTCGCTGAAGCCGGCCGGTCACAACGAGACGATGAAGTGCGACATGAGCGGGGCGGCCGCCGTCTTCGCCGCCGTCGTGGCCGTCGCGCGGCTCGGTCTGGAAGTGAACGTCACCGCGTGGCTGGCGCTCGCCGAGAACATGCCGTCGGGTTCCGCCGTGCGGCCCGGTGACGTGCTGCGGATGTACAGCGGCAAGACCGTCGAGGTGCTCAACACCGACGCCGAGGGCCGGCTGGTCCTGGCCGACGCGCTGTGGGCCGCCTCCGCGGAGAAGCCGGACGCGATCGTCGACGTGGCGACGCTGACCGGCGCGATGATGCTGGCGCTGGGCAACCGGACGTTCGGGATCATGGCGAACGACGACGCGTTCCGCTCCGCGGTGTACGAGGCCGCGGCCGAGGTGGGCGAGCCTTCGTGGCCGATGCCGCTGCCGGAGCACCTGCGCAAGGGGATGGACTCCCCCACGGCCGATATCGCGAACATGGGTGAGCGGATGGGTGGCGGGCTCGTCGCGGGGCTGTTCCTGCGGGAGTTCGTGGGTGAGGGCATCACGTGGGCCCACCTGGACATCGCGGGTCCGGCGTTCAACGAGGGTGGGCCGTTCGGGTACACGCCCAAGGGGGGCACGGGCACCGCTGTGCGGACGCTGGTGCGGCTGGCGGAGCTGACTGCCGCGGGTGACCTGGGGTGACCTTCGCCTGAGAGCTCGATCGCTCAGGGGCGTGGGCGAGTGCGGACCGGTGGTGGCCGGTCGCGCAGTTCCCCGCGCCCCTGGGTGGGTCGGTGCCCCGTACGCCCGACAGCGCCGCGCCCCTGCGTGTCTCACCGCGGCCCCTGCCTCAGAGTGAGGTCCTCACATGTGAGCGTGTGGTGTCTCACACCCCGGCCCGGCGTCTCGTTCTCCTCCGACAAGTGCGAAGATGGCACTCGGCAGGACAGGGCCCCCACCACAGGGCCGAAGAAAGAGCGGCCGGACACCAGCCGCCGCGCGGTCACAGGAGACCGGCGTACGGCGCACATGCATGGAGGACGTGACGTGGCGAACGACGCCAGCACCGTTTTCGACCTAGTGATCCTCGGCGGTGGTAGTGGCGGTTACGCCGCGGCCCTGCGCGGGGCGCAGCTGGGGCTTGACGTCGCCCTGATCGAGAAGGACAAGGTCGGCGGTACCTGCCTGCACCGAGGGTGCATCCCCACCAAGGCCCTGCTGCACGCGGGCGAGATCGCCGACCAGGCCCGCGAGAGCGAGCAGTTCGGCGTGAAGGCCACCTTCGAGGGCATCGACATCGCCGGGGTCCACAAGTACAAGGACGGCGTGGTCTCCGGGCTCTACAAGGGCCTGCAGGGTCTGGTCGCCTCCCGCAAGGTGACGTACATCGAGGGTGAGGGCCGGCTGTCCTCCCCCACCTCGGTCGACGTGAACGGCCAGCGCATCCAGGGCCGCCACGTCCTCCTCGCGACCGGCTCCGTGCCGAAGTCGCTGCCGGGCCTGGAGATCGACGGCAACCGCATCATCTCCTCGGACCACGCCCTCGTCCTGGACCGTGTGCCGAAGTCGGCCATCGTCCTCGGCGGCGGTGTCATCGGCGTCGAGTTCGCCTCCGCCTGGAAGTCCTTCGGCACCGACATCACGATCATCGAGGGTCTCAAGCACCTCGCCCCGCTCGAGGACGAGAACTCCTCCAAGCTTCTTGAGCGCGCGTTCCGCAAGCGCGGCATCAAGTTCAACCTGGGCACCTTCTTCTCGAAGGCCGAGTACACCGCCGACGGCGTCAAGGTCACCCTCGCCGACGGCAAGGAGTTCGAGGCCGAGCTCCTGCTCGTCGCCGTCGGCCGTGGCCCGGTCTCCGCCGGTCTCGGTTACGAGGAGCAGGGCGTCGCGATGGACCGCGGCTATGTCCTGGTCGACGAGTACATGCGGACGAACGTCCCCACCATCTCCGCCGTCGGCGACCTGGTCCCGACCCTCCAGCTCGCGCACGTCGGCTTCGCCGAGGGCATCCTGGTGGCGGAGCGTCTGGCCGGCCTCAAGGCCGTCCCGATCGACTACGACGGTGTCCCCCGCGTGACCTACTGCCACCCGGAGGTCGCCTCCGTCGGTATCACCGAGGCCAAGGCCAAGGAGATCTACGGTGCGGACAAGGTCGTCGCTCTGAAGTACAACCTGGCGGGCAACGGCAAGAGCAAGATCCTTCAGACCGCGGGCGAGATCAAGCTCGTCCAGGTCAAGGACGGTGCCGTGGTCGGCGTCCACATGGTCGGCGACCGCATGGGCGAGCAGGTCGGCGAAGCCCAGCTGATCTACAACTGGGAGGCGCTGCCGGCCGAGGTCGCCCAGCTCATCCACGCCCACCCGACGCAGAACGAGGCGCTCGGCGAGGCCCACCTGGCACTGGCCGGCAAGCCGCTGCACGCTCACGACTGACCCTCGGTCGACGAAGCGACTTCGCGACGACACAGACTTCCGCAATTCGTAAGGAGCAACCGAAACCATGGCGGTTTCCGTAACCCTTCCGGCGCTCGGCGAGAGCGTCACCGAGGGCACTGTCACCCGCTGGCTGAAGGCCGAGGGTGAGCGAGTAGAGGCCGACGAGCCGCTGCTCGAGGTCTCGACCGACAAGGTCGACACCGAGATCCCCTCCCCCGCCGCCGGCATCCTGGCCTCCATCAAGGTCGCCGAGGACGAGACGGTCGAGGTCGGCGCCGAGCTGGCCGTCATCGACGACGGCACGGGCGCGCCCGCCGCCGCCCCTGCCCCCGCCGCCGAGCCCGAGCCCGAGCCCGCCGCGGCTCCGGAGCCGGCCGCTGCGGCCCCCTCCACCGAGCAGGCCGCTCCGGCCCCCGCTCCCACCGCCGAGGCCGCCGCCGGCGGCGGCTCCGCCGAGGGCACGGACGTCGTCCTGCCCGCGCTCGGCGAGTCCGTCACCGAGGGCACCGTCACCCGCTGGCTGAAGTCGGTCGGCGACTCCGTCGAGGCCGACGAGCCGCTGCTCGAGGTCTCCACGGACAAGGTCGACACCGAGATCCCGGCGCCCACCTCGGGTGTGCTCCTGGAGATCACGGTCGGCGAGGACGAGACCGCTGAGGTCGGCGCCAAGCTGGCCGTCATCGGTGCCCCGGGTGCGGCTCCGGCCGCTGCCCCGGCTCCCGCCGCTCCGGCCCCGGCTCCGGCCGCCGCCGCTCCGGCTCCGGCTGCCCCGGCCGCCCCCGTGGCCCCGCCGGCCCCGGCTCCGGCCCCCGCCGCGCCCGCGGCCGCTCCGGCTCCGGTCGCCGCTGCCCCGGCTCCGGCCGCTCCGGCCCCCGCGCCGGCCGCGCCGGCTCCGGTCGCCGCCGCTCCGGCCGCTCCGGCCGCGCCCGCCGCCACCGCGGGTGACGACGGCGCCTACGTGACCCCGCTGGTGCGCAAGCTCGCCGCCGAGAACGGTGTCGACCTGGCCACCGTCAAGGGCACCGGCGTCGGCGGTCGTATCCGCAAGCAGGACGTCGTCGCCGCCGCCGAGGCCGCGAAGGCCGCCGCTGCCGCTCCGGCTCCGGCCGCTGCCGCTCCGGCTCCCGCTGCCAAGAAGGCGCCGTCCCTGGAGGCCTCCCCCCTCCGTGGCCAGACCGTCAAGATGCCGCGCATCCGCAAGGTCATCGGCGACAACATGGTCAAGGCGCTGCACGAGCAGGCGCAGCTGTCCTCGGTCGTCGAGGTCGACGTCACGCGTCTGATGAAGCTCCGCGGCCGGGCGAAGGACTCCTTCGCCGCCCGTGAGGGCGTCAAGCTCTCCCCGATGCCGTTCTTCGTCAAGGCCGCGGCCCAGGCGCTGAAGGCGCATGCGCCCATCAACGCCAAGATCAACGAGGGCGAGGGCACGATCACCTACTTCGACACCGAGAACATCGGTATCGCGGTGGACTCCGAGAAGGGCCTGATGACCCCGGTCATCAAGCACGCGGGCGACCTCAACATCGCCGGCATCGCGAAGGCCACGGCGGAGCTGGCCGGCAAGGTCCGCGCCAACAAGATCACGCCGGACGAGCTGTCCGGTGCGACCTTCACCATCTCCAACACCGGTTCGCGCGGTGCGCTCTTCGACACGATCATCGTGCCGCCGGGCCAGGTCGCGATCCTCGGCATCGGCGCCACCGTCAAGCGCCCGGCCGTCCTGGAGACCGAAGAGGGCACGGTCATCGCCGTCCGCGACATGACCTACCTGACCCTCTCCTACGACCACCGTCTGGTGGACGGCGCCGACGCGGCCCGCTACCTGACCGCGGTCAAGGCGATCCTGGAGGCGGGCGAGTTCGAGGTCGAGCTCGGCCTGTAAGCCTTAAGGAAGCAGTGCCTGTACGGTGCCCCGCCCGGAGCCTTCCGGACGGGGCACCGTCATGTCACCGGGGCGTCAGCCGCTTGTCCGACCAGCCCCAGAGCAGTTCGACCCACACGTTCGGGACGGACAGCTTGTCGGCGCGTGTGAGTCCCTTCGTGCGGTACGCCTTCAGGACGTCGTACGTCGCGTCGAGGCAGTCCCGGGAGGTGAGGTCGCCGGTCTTCGGGTCGAAGCCGACGAGGAAGCCGCGGGACTCGACGGTGCGGATCATCGCGCGGGCGGCGTTCACGTCGTGCGTCGAGGAGTTGGTGCAGCGGTAACGGCTGTACGGGTGCTCGGAGTTGCCGGGGTAGTGGGCGTCGCGGGACATGTCGCCGAGCATGCGGTCGTACGAGCCCTCGGCGTGCCAGGCGCCGATGTCGCCGCCCGGCGGGGTGTAGAGGTCGGCGCTCGGGTTCTCGACGGCGCCGTAGACCCAGCGGTCGGTGCCCGCGACGCGGAAGCCCCAGCCGACGTGGCCGAACTTCTGGGCGCCGTCGGGCTTGATGAAGACGCAGGCCCCACCGGAGGAACCGGAGGCAGCCATGCCGGTGACCGCTGCCGAACTCTCAGGCTTCGCCGCCGTCCGCGTGGCGGTGGACGTCTGCTGGCAGCCCGTCAGGCCCAGGACCGTGCCGATCACGGCCGCCGCGGCCGTCCAGCGAAGTGCTCCGCGTCGTCCTTGGTTGTTCATGCCATCCCCCGATGGTTGGTGCAAGGGGGCGCCCCTGGCGGGCACTCCCACGCCGACCGCGACGGGGTGGGGGCTCACAGGGTTCCTGCGGTGACACGGCGGTGACCGCTCCGGGCCGTACCCGGTACGGGTCTTTACAGGGTGAGCCGCCCTGTGGAGCGTGTAAGTCTCGTCTCACCTGCATGAAAGCGCCCCCGTGCGCCCCTCGGGAAAGCGCGTGCGGCCTTATTGTCTAAACGTCAAACGCCCCCGGGGCCGATGGGCGGCCCCTCCTTAAGGAGCACTCATGACCGCGCCCGTCGTCCACTCGCTGCGCGAACAGATCCGCGAGCACATCGTGGAAGGGATCGTCAGCGGTCGCTGGAAGCCGGGCGAGCGGATCGTGGAGCGACGGATCGCCACCGAGCTGGAGGTCAGTCAGACCCCCGTGCGGGAGGCGCTGCGCGAGCTGGAGTCCTTGCGGCTGATCGAGTCGGCGCCCAACAAGGGCGTGCGGGTGCGGAACCTGACGGCGGCCGACCTGGAGGAGAGCTACCCGGTCCGGGCCGGTCTGGAGGCGATCGCGGCGGAGCTGGCGGCGGAGCGGCTGGCGCAGGACTGCTCGGCGCTGGAGCCGCATGTCGCCGCGCTGTACGAGGCCGACCGCGCGTCCGACGGGACGGGACAGGTGCGGCACACGGTGGGCTTCCACCGGGAGATGGTCCGCGCGGCCGGCAACTCCGTCCTCCTGCACACCTGGGAGGGGCTCGGCATCGAGGTCTTCACGGCCCTGTCGATCCGCTGGCTGGGCACGGTCCAGCAGTCGTACGCGGAGGAGCACGAGGAGCTCGTGCAGGCGTTCCGGCGCCGGGATCCCCGTATCGCGGAGCTGGTGAAGGCGCATGTGCTGGGCTGCGCGCCGCGGCACGAAGCCGACTAGCCGTCGTCGCCGGAGGTGCTTCGCCCCCGCCAGGGGTGTTGCGGATGCGTGGGTATCTGCGGTCGTGCGGGGCTGGTCACACCCGCGCGGCGGAGGTGCACATCGGCACGGGCCCACACCCCTGTCCAACCGAGCACGCCCTCGCTCAAACGCACTCTCACCTGCAAAAACACCGGAGAGATAACGTCACCCCGTGCCACCGCCGGAGGCACCCCGTGCCTACTTTCTCGTATTCGAGAGGTTTTGCCCTTCAACCCTTTGATCGATCATCGATCAGGGAGTTAAAGTCGCCGACGGGCCTCTACCGAGGCTGACTGGCCTCCACCGAGGCTTGAGCCCTGTCCTGCCAAAGACCTAGGGCACCCCCGAACCCTTACCGATGAGGGAACCCCCTTCGACTGAGGAAGGCGGCGACATGACCGACCCCTACGCCATCCAGCCGAGCGAGCTCGACCAGCTCCCGGACCGTGACCCCGAGGAGACCGCCGAATGGCAGGCCTCACTGGACGCGGTCGCCAAGGCTGCCGGCCCGCACCGTGCCGCGTACCTGATGCGCCGCACGCTGGAGCGCGCGGAGGGCAACGGCATCGCGCTGCCCAAGCTGCTCGAGACGGACTACGTCAACACCATCCCCACCGCCGCCGAGCCGTCCGCGCCCGGTGACGAGGAGATGGAGCGGAAGATCACCGCGTGGAACCGCTGGAACGCGGCCGCGATGGTCACCCGTGGCTCCAAATACGGCGTCGGCGGCCACATCGCCACCTTCGCCTCCGCGGCCTGGCTCTACGAGACCGGCTTCAACCACTTCTTCAAGGGCAAGGAAGCCGACGGTTCCGGCGACCAGCTCTACATCCAGGGCCACGCCTCCCCCGGCATCTACGCCCGCGCCTTCCTCGACGGCCGCCTCGACGAGCAGCAGCTCGACAACTTCCGCCGGGAGTCGGGGGGCAACGGCCTGCCGTCCTACCCGCACCCGCGCCGGCTGCCCTGGCTGTGGGAGTTCCCGACCGTCTCCATGGGGCTCGGCCCGCTCTCCGCGATCTACCAGGCGCGCTTCAACCGCTATCTGACCAACCGCGGCATCAAGGACGTCTCCGCCTCCCACGTCTGGGCCTTCCTCGGCGACGGCGAGATGGACGAGCCGGAGTCGACGGCGGCACTCGCACTGGCTTCGCGTGAGGGGCTCGACAACCTCACCTTCGTCATCAACTGCAACCTCCAGCGCCTCGACGGCCCGGTCCGCGCGAACTTCAAGATCGTGCAGGAGCTGGAGGCCCAGTTCCGCGGCGCCGGCTGGAACGTCATCAAGACGCTGTGGGGCACGGCCTGGGACGAGCTGTTCCAGCTCGACACCACGGGTGCGCTCGTACGACGGCTCCGGGAGGTACCGGACGCGCAGGTCCAGACGTACCAGACCCGTGGCGCCGCCTACATCCGCGAGGACTTCTTCGGCAAGGACCCGGCGCTCGCCGAGATGGCGAAGCTGCTGAGCGACGACAAGATCCTCGAGTGTTTCCACCTCTCCCGCGGTGGCCACGAGGCGCGCAAGGTCTACGCCGCCTACAAGGCCGCCGTCGAGTTCAAGGGTGCCCCGACGGTCATCCTGGCCCAGACGGTCAAGGGCCACACCCTCGGCGAGGGCTTCGCGTCGAAGAACGCCAACCACCAGATGAAGAAGCTCTCGGTGGACGAGTTCAAGACGATGCGTGACCTGCTGGAACTGCCCATCAAGGACAGCGACTTCGTCGACGGGGTCGTGCCCTACGGCCACCCCGGCGCCGACTCCCCCGAGGTCCGCTACCTCCAGGAGCGCCGCGCCGCCCTCGGCGGCCCCGCCCCGGCCCGTCGTACGCACGCGCTCGCCCCGCTGCCCGCCCCCGCCGAGAAGGCCTTCGCCTCCTTCGACAAGGGCTCCGGCTCCCAGAACGTGGCCACCACCATGGCCTTCGTCCGCCTGATCAAGGACCTGGTCCGCGACAAGGAGACCGGCAAGCGCTGGGTGCCGATCGTCCCCGACGAGGCGCGCACCTTCGGCATGGAGAGCCTCTTCCCGTCCCTGGGCATCTACTCCCCCAAGGGCCAGACGTACGAGCCGGTCGACCGTGACCAGCTGATGTACTACAAGGAGGCCAAGAACGGCCAGATCCTCAACGAGGGGATCACCGAGGCCGGTTCGATGGCCGACTTCATCGCCGCGTCCACCGCGTACTCCACGCACGGTGAGGCGATGATCCCGTTCTACATCTTCTACTCGATGTTCGGCTGGCAGCGCACGGCCGACCAGATGTGGCAGCTCGGCGACCAGCTGGGCCGCGGCTTCCTGGTGGGTGCGACGGCGGGCCGTACGACGCTGACGGGCGAGGGCCTGCAGCACGCGGACGGTCACTCGCCGGTGATCGCGGCCACGAACCCGGCGTCCCTGACGTACGACCCGGCGTTCGCGTACGAGGTCGCGGCGATCGTCAAGGACGGTCTGCGCCGGATGTACGGCGAGGCGGCCCCGGGCGAGGACCCGAACGTCTTCTACTACCTCACGGTCTACAACGAGCCCATGCCCCAGCCGGCCAAGCCGTCCGTCCCCGGCATCGACGAGGGCATCGTCAAGGGCCTGTACCGCTTCAACACGGCGGAGTCGGCGGGCCTGGACGTGGCCGCGGCGAACGCCCCGCGCATCCAGCTGCTGAGCTCCGGCACGGCGATCCACTGGGCCCTCAAGGCGCAGCAGCTGCTGGCCGAGGAGTGGGGTGTGGCCTCCGACGTGTGGTCCGCGACCTCCTGGACCGAGCTGCGCCGCGACGCGCTGGAGGCCGACGCGGCCCTCCTGCGCGGCGAGGAGCGGGTGCCGTTCGTCCGTCAGGCGCTGCACGGCGCCGAGGGCCCGGTGCTGGCGGTCTCCGACTACATGCGCCAGGTCCCGGACCAGATCGCGCAGTGGGTCGAGCAGGACTACTCCTCGCTCGGTGCCGACGGCTTCGGCCTCTCGGACACCCGCGAGGGGGCCCGCCGCCACTTCGGCGTCGACGCCGAGTCCATCGTGGTCGCGGCCCTGGCCCAGCTCGCCAGGCGCGGCGAGGTCAAGGCGACGGCGGTGAAGGAAGCGCGCGAGAAGTACGGCCTGTAGGTCTGTGGTGGTTGTGTGAGGGGGCCCCCGCTTCGGCGGGGGCCTCGTTGCATCATGGGCTGTATGCGTGCCGCCCGCCTCATCAAGATGGTCCTGCTCCTCCAGTCCCGGCCCTCGATGACCGCCGCCGAGCTGGCGCGGGAGCTGGAGGTGTCCGAGCGGACGATCACCCGGGACGCGCAGGCGCTGTCGGAGGCCGGGGTCCCGGTGTACGCGGACCGGGGACGGGCCGGCGGCTACCGGCTGATCGGCGGGTACCGGACCCGGCTGACCGGGCTGGCCCGGGGTGAGGCGGAGGCGCTGTTCCTGTCGGGTGTGCCCGGGGCGCTGCGCGAGATGGGACTGGAGGACGCCGCCTCGGCCGCCCGTCTGAAGGTCTCCGCCGCGCTGCTCCCCTCGCTCCGGGACGCCTCGAAGACGGCGGCCCAGCGTTTCCACCTGGACGCCCCGAACTGGTGGAGCGAGCCGAAGACGCCCGAGCTGCTGCCCGCGCTGGCCGACGCGGTGTGGGACGACCGGCGGGTCACCGCTCGTTATCGCAAGGGGGCTCAGGGGGTCGAGCGGGAGCTGGAGCCGTACGGGCTCGTGCTGAAGGCGGGGGTCTGGTACCTGTGCGCGCGGATTCCCGACCCCGGCTCCTTCCGGGTGTACCGGATCGACCGGTTCACGACGGTGGAAGCCTCGGCGGACCGCTTCGAACGCGACGAGGAGTTCGATCTCCCCGCCTTCTGGGAGGACCAGGCGGAACGGTTCGCGCGCTCGATCCTGCGGGCCGAGGTCGTCGTACGGCTGTCACCGGACGGGGTGCGCCGGCTGCCGTACGCCCTGGCCGACCGGGTCTCCACCGGGGAGGCGCTGGAGCGGGCGGGGGTGCCGGACGAGGACGGCTGGGTGACCGTGACGGTCGCCGTGGAGTCGGAGAAGGTCGCCCGTACGCAGCTGTTGTCGCTGGGCCCCGAGGTGGAGGTGCTGGCTCCGGAGGGCCTGCGGGCCTGTTTCGCCGAGGACGCGCGCCGTCTGGCCGCCCTGTACGGGACATAACAATCCGCCGCACTCCACGTGCGCCTCACCCGTCCAGGGCCGATGCTGGACCCGTGATGGACGAGACGGAGTTCTGGGAGCTGGTGGACGCCGCCCGTGGGGCCGCCGAGGGCGACCCCGAGGAGCAGGCGGACCTTCTCATCGACCGGCTCCTCCAGATGGACCCCGACATGGTCCTGGACTTCGCCCGTCACTTCGAGGCCCGCTACAACCGTGCGTACACCTGGGACCTGTGGGGCGCGGCCTGGGTCCTGCTCGACGGGGCCGGCGACGACACCTTCGACTTCTTCCGCTGCTGGCTGATCGGTCAGGGGCGCGAGGTGTACGAGGGTGCCGTGCACGCGCCCGACTCACTGTCCGACCTTCTGGACGACTTCGACGAGGAGATCGACGGCGACGGGGAGGAGCTGGGGTACGCCGCCGACGAGGCGTACGAGCAGCTCACCGGCGTCAACGTCCCCGACCTCGGAATCCCGCCCGCGCCGCCCGAACCGGAGGGGACACCGGTCGACTTCGAGAACGAGCGGGTGCTGTCGGAGCGGTATCCCAAGCTGTGGGAGCGGTTCAGGGGCTGACGTCCACTTCAGGGGGAACCATGGCTCGAATCCCGTACCCGGAACATCCCGCCGACGGCGTCGCGAAGCTGCCCGTGCCGCTCAACGCCTTTCGTATGCTCTCCCATGCCCCGCCGCTCACGGACACGGCGATCGATCTGGGCCTGGCGGTCCTGCTCGAGTCGACGCTGCCCGTCCGGCTGCGCGAACTGGTGATCATGGCGGTGGCCGCCGGCACGGAGTGCGCGTACGAAGCCGCGCAGCACCGTCCGATCGCGCTCAACTCCGGTGTATCGGCAGCTCAGTTGACGACCATCGCCGAACTGCGCTCCAGCGGCCCCGAGTTCGACGCGGCGGAGTCGGCCGCGGTCGCGGCGACCTTCGAACTCGTCTCCCGACACACCCTGTCCGAGGACGGGTTGACGTCTCTCCGCGCCTCCTTCACCGACCGCCAGGTCGTCGAGATCGTCACGACGGTCGGCTACTACGTCATGCTGGCGGGCCTCATGAACGGCCTCGGCGTGGACGTCGACCCGTCCGGGGAGCAGTTCCTCGGCCTGACGGGCGACGGACCGGGGTGAGGCTCAGACCGCGGTCGCGCGCCTGCGGGTCGTGTCCGTCGGGATGTACGCCTGGGTCTGGTCGACCTTCAGGACCACGTGGCGCATGGGGGCCGCGTTCGCCTGGTCGAGGGCGGAGGCCGTGACGGCGGCCGGGCCGAGGACGACGGCCACGGCGGCGCAGAGGGCCGCCCAGGGGCCGCGGGACATCTTGGTGTTGCTGTGACTGCTGTTCATCTTCCCCACCTCCAGTCAGTGCGTATGGCCTGACGGTAGGGCGGCAGTTTCGGGGTGCCCCATGAGTCGCCTACGAGGAACCTGTGAGCGGACCGGGCGGCGCCGCGGGCGATCCGGTGACCGACGTCACGGGACGCGTCCGGAAGGTTCACCTTTGAACTCTTGACCGGCGCCGTGATCCCCGGCGTACCGTGGCGGCCCCGAACAGGAGCACCCTGCCCATGACCAGCCCGGACGTGCGGGAGATTTCGCGCGAGGACCATCTCGCCCATCTGCGGCTGCATCCCGACGCGAGCCATCTCCAGATCCCCGAGTGGGGCGACGCGAAGCCGGACTGGCGGGCGGAGAGCGTCGGTTGGTTCGAGGGCGAGGCGCTGGTCGCGGCGGCACTGGTGCTGTACCGGCCGTTGCCCGGGACGCGGCGATTCCTGGCGTACCTTCCCGACGGGCCGGGGATCGACTGGCGGGACCCCCGGCTGGAGCGCTGGCTGGACCCGCTCGTCGCCCATCTGGAGGCACGCGGGGCGTTCTCGGTGCGGATCGGGCCGCCGGTCGTCGCACGGCAGTGGGACCCGGGGACCGTCGCGACGGGGATCGCCGACCCCGCCGTGGACCATCTCGCCGACCTGCCCGCGGCCGCCATCGACGGATACGCGCTGGACGCGGCCGAGCGGCTGGGGCGGCTCGGGTGGCGGCGGTGCGCGGAGGGCGACGGGAACGGTTTCGGTCTCGGTCAGCCGCGTTACGGGTGCCTCGTCCCGCTGGAGGGGCGCACGGCGGACGATCTGCGCGAGGGCCTCGCCCCGCACTGGGAGCAGTCGTTGCGTACGGCCGAGGGGGCCGGGGTCCGGGTCTCCTGGGGCTCGGCGTCGGATCTGCCCGACTTCCACCGGCTGTATGTCTCGACCGCCGCGCACGACGGCTTCAAGGCCCGGCCGCTGGACTACTTCCGCCGGATGTGGAAGGCCCTGAACGCCGAGGACGACGACCGGGTGCGGCTCTATCTCGCCGAGTACGACGGCATCGTGCTCTCCGCCGCGCTCATGATCAACGTGGGCTCGTGCGCATGGCACTCCTACGCCGCGTCCGGGCGACAGGGGCGGCAGCTGCGGCCGAGCAGCGCCCTGTTGTGGCGGATGATGAACGACGCGCGGTCGGCGGGCTGCGAGACGTACGACCTGCGGTCCATCACCCCCGCCCTCACCGAGGACCGTCTGCTGGGGCGTCTGCGCTTCAAGACGGGCGCGGGTGGCTACGCCGTGGAGTACCTCGGCGAGTGGGAACGGCCCGTGGGCAGCCAGGGGAAGGTGCTCCAGCGGGCCTTGCGGGCGTACCTCGGGCGCCGGTGAGCCGGTCGGCGACGACGCTCGTGGCGGGGGGCGGCCCGCGTGTGGCCCGGGGTGGGGGCCTCGCGTTCAGGGCCGGGACTGCGGTGGGGGAATGCGGCCGCCGGTCGTCAGGAGGCCGCGCCGCGGGAACGCCACCCGGTCGCCCGTCGTCGGCAGGCCGCTCCGTGGCGAGGTCGACGGCGGCTGCCTGCCCTGGAGGCGGGCCGCCGTCTGTCTGATCTCCGGGAGGCGGGCCGAGAGGGCCGCGCCGGGGCAGCTGGTCATGTAGCCGTCCTCGTGGCCGGCGATGGCGGGGAGGGCGGCGGTGGTGCCGGCGGCGTAGCGGCTGAGGCCGTTGCTCGATGTCAGTTTCACGGTCCTGCGCGGGTCCACGTCCGCGAGGCCCAGCTTCCAGGCCGCCAGCGAGGCGATCGCGTCGGTCATCGCCTGCGGTACCTGGACTCCCGCCGTGAAGGTGCCCAGGGCCGCGATGCCGGAGGTGCGGTGGTTGAAGCCCTGGGTGTGGGCGCCGGTGACGGGGCGGTCGACACCTCCCGCGCGGCCCTCGTAGATCGTGCCGCAGCGGTCGACGAGGAAGTTGTAGCCGATGTCGTCCCAGTCGCGGGCGCCGGTCTGGCCGGCGGCGAGGTAGCGGATGATGCGGGGCGCGTCGGCGCAGTCGTAGGTGTTGGGCGAGTCGGTGTGGTGGATGAAGACGGCGACGACCTTGTCGTCGTAGCGGGCCGGGGGCGGGGTGACGGCGGCCGTGTTCGCCTCGCCCGTGCCCGAGGCCCAGACCCTCCTCGGCACGATGCGCGGCTTCGCCGCGTGGTGGAGTGCGGCGGGGCGGGCCGCGAGACGGTCCGCGGAGCGGGCCTCGGCCCGGCGCTCGACGCCGTTCGCGCAGAGCACCAGGACCACGACGGCCGCCAGCCCGGGGACACAGGCGAGCAGCAGCAGCACTCCGGTCGGCAGCTGGATTCTCGGGCGCGGCGCCCCGGTCCGTATGCGGACCGGTCGCCGCCGTCGTATCCCCCGCGCTCTTCGGACACGCATGGTCCCACTCTCGGCCGGATCTCCCGCGTCCGCGATGTGTGGTGTGCCACCCGGTGGAACCATCGTCCTGGTCCGGGGCGTTTCTCCGGATGCACGCACAGCGTGTGCACGCACGCGTGGCCGGTTCCGGACGTCACGCGCGCGTGTCTGCTGATCACTGGGCCCGTCCCCTCCGTAATAAGGGGTCCAAGAGAAAGGCGGCTCCGTGGACCTGCTCGACATCCTGCTGGTGCTGGTGATCCTGGCCTATGCGGCATCCGGCTACCGGCGCGGCCTGGTGGCAGGCTGTGTCTCGCTCGCCGGGTTCGTGGGCGGCGCGATCATCGGCGTGTGGGTGCTGCCCTGGATGATGGACCTGGCGACTCCGGGCAGCACTTCGGCGACGGTGACGGCGGTGCTCACGGTGCTGGTCCCGGCCGTCGTCGGGCACGAACTCGCGGGGCGTCTGGCGCTGCGGCTGCGCCGGGAGCTGGACCAGGGTCCGCTGCGGGTGGCCGACGGGGTCGGCGGCGCGGCGGCCAACTCGGTCGCCGTGCTGATCGTCGCGTGGGTGGCGGCGAGTGTGCTGGGCGCGTCCTCGTCCGCGGTGCTCACCACGGCGATCCAGGACTCACGGCTGCTGGGGGCCGTGCAGAACGCCATGCCGGAGACCACTCCGGCCTGGTTCTCCCGGGCCACGTCCGCGCTCACCGAGGCGGGCTTCCCGCAGGTCTTCAACCCCTTCGAGAACGAGTCGACGGCCCGGGTCGCCAAGCCCACCGGCGACAGCGTCACCGCGAGCGCCACGAACGCGGCCAAGCGCAGCACGGTGAAGATCGAGGGCGTCTCCGGCACCCAGGGCCGCGAGGGCAGCGGCTTCGTCTACTCCACCGAGCACGTCATGACCAACGCCCATGTGGTGGCCGGCATCGACGAGCCGACGGTCCGGGTGGGCGGGGTCGGGCGGTCGTACGAGGCACGCGTGGTGCTCTTCGATCCGGACAAGGACGTGGCGGTGCTGTACGTGCCCGATCTGGAGGCCCCGGTGCTGCGCTTCGACGACAACGCCTCGCGCGGCGACTCCGCGGTCGTCGCGGGCTATCCGCAGGACGGCGACCTCAACCTCCAGGCGGCCACCGTCGCCAACCGGGTCCAGGCGAACGGCCAGAACATCTACAACGACGGGACCGTCACCCGCGAGATCTACTCGATCCGGTCGACGGTCCGCCCGGGCAACTCCGGCGGGCCGCTGCTGACGACGGACGGCAAGGTGTACGGAGTCGTCTTCGCCCGCTCGACGTCGGACGACGAGACGGGCTATGTGCTGACCGCCGACGAGGTCGCCGCCGACGCCGAGCGGGCGGCGGACGCGACGGCGCCGGTGGACACGGGCGAGCTGGTCACGTCGTAGCCGGTCGCGACGTCAGAAGTGCGTCCCGCCGTCGATGCGGACCTCGGTACCGGTGATGAACCGGCCATCCTCGCTCGCCAGCATCGCGACGACGCCCGCGACGGTCTCGGGGCCCGCGAAGCCCCGGCCGAGGGCGGGTGCGAGCTTGGTGTAGAGGTCCCAGTCGGTGTCCTCGGGCAGGCCCGGGCCGGCGCTCTGCCCGCTGGCGCCCGAGCCGTCGGTCATGCCGGAGGAGATGGAGCCGGGCTGCACGGCGGTGAAGCGGATGCCCTGCTTGCTGTACTCGCTCGCGAGCGCGTGGGTCATGGACTGGATGCCGCCCTTGCTGGCCGCGTAGGCCGCCATGTAGGGGTGGGCGAAGGCCGCCGAGGTCGAGCTGAAGTTCACGACGGCGGGGCCGTTGCCCTCGCGCAGCGCCGGTATCGCCTCGCGGATCATCAGGAAGGTGCCGGTCAGGTTGACCGCGATGATCCGGTTGAAGTCGGCGAGGCTCTGCTCGTGGGTGTGGGCGGAGCGCAGGATGCCGGCGGCGTTGACGAGCACGTCGAGCCCGCCCAGCGCCCGGACGGCGAGGGCCACGACCTGCCGTACGGAGGCCTCGTCGGCGATGTCGACGCGGACCGTGGTCAGCCGCTGTGCGCTCGCGCCCGCCTTTTCGGCGGTGTCTTTCAGGCCGGCCTCGCTGATGTCGGCGGCGGCGACGGTGCCGCCCTCGGCGAGCAGCCTGAGCACGGTGGCCTGGCCGATGCCGGAGCCGCCGCCGGTGACGAGGGCGCGTCGGTTCTCGTAACGGTTCATGGCGGTCACCGTACGCCCGGGTGGCACGTTTTGCCATCAAGGCGAAAGGTGCCAGTGTCGGTGTTCCGGCGTAGGCTTCCCCGGTGAGCACCAAGCCCCTCTCACTGACCGAGCGCCGCAAGGCGGCGACCCAGCTCGACATCGCACGCGCCGCCGCCGCGTTGTTCACCGAGCACGGACCCGATGGCACGACCGCCGAGGACATCGCCGAGCGGGCCGGGGTCGCCCTGCGCACCTTCTACCGGTACTTCCGCAACAAACAGGACGCCGTCGGCCCGCTGCTGGCCCGGGGCGCCGACCGCTGGCGCGAACTCCTCGCCGCGTCGGATCCGGGCACCGCCGGACTGCCGCGGGCCCTGGAGCGGGCGATCGAGGAGTCGCTGTCCGTGCCGGACGCGCACGCGGCGGAGGGCCTGCGCCAGACGCGGGCGCTGCTGCGGGCGGCCGTGGCCGACCCGGCCCTGCGGGCCGTGTGGTACCGGGTGAACCAGGAGTCCGAGGAGAAGCTGATCCCGGTGGTGGCGAGGCTGGCCGGGCCGGACGCCGACCCGCTGGACGTACGCCTCACCGCCGCGGCCGCGACGGACGCCATCCGGGTGGCGCTGGAGACCTGGGCGGAGACCGACGCGGACACCAGCGGCCCGGGCTCACCCGCGGAGCTCGCGGTGCGCTGCCTGCGGGAACTGGTGGGCGGGATGCGACTGCTGACGGGCTGACGGCGGCGGTCGCGAACACGTCGACGTGGCCTGCCCGCCGATCAGCGTCTTGATCGTCAGGATGGGCAGTGTTCCCACCGACCGACTCGTCCGCAGGAGGCTTCCGTGCCCGTCTTCTTCCTGATCTCCCTGCTCGTCGCGGGGGCCGCGCTCTATCTCGTCGTCCGCAGGCGCCGCACGGCCGCCGAGGCCGACCAGGTCAGAGACTGCGCCCCATGAACACGTCGTCCACGTACGCGCCGTCCAGCAGGAACTCCTCGGGCAGGACGCCCTCCACCACGAAGCCCTCGGTCTCGTAGAGCTTGCGGGCCGGGGCGTTGTGCCCGAGGACGCGCAGCGTGATGCGGCGCGCGCCCAGCCGCCTGGCCTCCTCCTGCGCCGCCCGCAGCAGCGCCCGCCCCACACCGGCACCCCGGGCCTCCTCGGCGACGACCAGGCCCTGGATCTGGCGGACGTGCGCGTTGCAGGCCAACGGGGTCGGGAAGCCGAGCCTGATGTAGCCGACGAGCGCGCCGTCGAGTTCGGCCACCAGATGGTCGCGCGGGCCGAACCGCTCGCCGTAGAAGGGCTCGTACGGCGGCTGGGGGCGCGGCGAGACGGCGTGCAGGGTGGACCAGGTGGCGCGGTCGAGGCGTCCCAGCGTGTCCTCGTCGTCGAGGGTGGCGTGGCGTATGTGCATGTCGGCCACCATACGGCGCACGAGAGCGGGCCTTTGTGCGCACGCGGAGCAGAATTGACGCCATGCAGCCTTCCCGAATCGCGGTGGCCGGCGCGTCCGGTCTCATCGGCGGTGCCCTGGTCCGGTCCCTGCTCGCCGACGGACACGAGGTGGTGCGCCTGGTACGCCGGGCGCCGAGAGACGCGGACGAGGTCCGTTGGGACCCCGAGGGGAAGCGGGTGGACACGGGCGGGCTCGCCGGGTGCGACGCCGTCGTGAACCTCGCGGGTGTCGGGGTCGGCGACCGGCGCTGGACGGAGGAGCACAAGACGCGGATCCGGTCCAGCCGGGTGCTCGGCACCTCCGCGCTCGCCGAGGCCGTCGCCTCGCTGGACAAGCCTCCGCGGGTCTTCGTCAACGGCAGTGCGATGGGCTTCTACGGCGAGACGGGCGACCGGGTCGTCGACGAGAGCGCGCCCGCCGGGAAGGGGTTCCTGCCCGAGCTGTGCGTGGAGTGGGAGGGTGCGGCGGCGCCGGCCCAGGAGGCGGGCGTACGGACCGTGTTCACCCGGACCGGGCTGGTGGTGGCGCGCGAGGGGGGTGCCTGGGGGCGGCTGTTCCCGCTGTTCAAGGCCGGGCTCGGGGGGCGGTTGGGCGACGGGCGGCAGTACTGGTCGTTCATCGCGCTGCACGACGAGGTGGCCGCGATCCGCCATCTCATCGACACCGACGGGCTGTCCGGACCGTTCAACCTGACCGCCCCGAACCCGGTCACCAACCAGGAGATCACCGCCGCCATGGGCCGCGTGCTGCACCGGCCGACGCTCTTCACGGTGCCCTCGGCGGTGCTGCGGGCCGTGCTCGGTGAGATGTCCGGGGACGTGCTGGGCAGCCAACGGGTGGTGCCCAAGCGGCTGCTGGAGTCGGGGTTCACCTTCGCGTTCCCGGAGATCGAAGGGGCCGTCCGAGCCGCCGCGTGAGCGTATGCGACCGGCGTGCGACCGTGCCCTGTTGATGCGCGACTGTTCCTGACCGATTACCGCCTTAACCTCAAGCCGAACTCGGGTATCCCCGGAGCCAGTTGGGGGCATGACGTCTCCACCGGCCGCGCAACCTCGAGGAGGGGCACGTGCTTGAGCCCGCGTACCAGGCGGACGTCGTGATCGTGGGAGCCGGGGTTGCCGGGCTCTCCGCCGCGCATCGGCTGACCAGTGCAGGAGTGACGACCGCGGTGCTGGAGGCCGCCCACGGGGTGGGCGGCCGCATGTCGACGGAGAAGGTCGACGGATTCCGGCTCGACCGCATCGGACAGCTGCTGTCCACGGCGTATCCGGAACTACGCAGGACACCGGGGCTCGACGGACTGGTCCTGCGCCCGTTCGCGCCGGGTGTGCTGCTGCACAGCGACGGGCGCCACCATCTCGCGAGCGCGCCCCCCGGCGCAGGGGGCGCAAGGGGCGCACTCCACGCGGTGCGCGCCCTGGCGAGCGCTCCCCGGCCGACGGCGCCGCGGAGCACGCCACGGGGAGTCGCTCCCCTGGGCAGCGGCGTCGACCAGGCACGTCTCGGGACCGCGCTCACCCGGATCGCGAACACCCCGGTCGAACGCCTGCTGTGCCGCACCGAGTCGCCCGCCGCCCAGGCCCTCGCCGCCCGCGGCCTGCCGGCCCGGACGATCGACGGCTTCCTGCGCCCGCTGCTCGCCGCGCTGTTGTGCGATCCCGAGCTGACCACGTCCAGCCGGTGCGCCGACCTCGCGCTGCGCGCCTTCGCGGCCGGGCGGCTGTGTGTGCCGGAGGGCGGCGCGGAGGTGCTGCCGGAGCTGCTGGCGCGCTCGCTGCCGGCCGGGACGGTGCACACGGGGGTGCGCGTCACCTCGGTGTCGACGAGCTCGGTGACCACGGCGGAGCACGGCGAGTTCCGCTGCCGGGCGGTATTGCTGGCGACGGACGCCCGCACGGCGGCGGACCTCCTCCCGGGCCTGCGCGTACCGGACTTCCACCCGGTGACGGTGGTCCACCACACGACGGACGAGCCCCCGGAGACGGGCGCCTCGCTGCTGCTGGACGCGGACCGGGGCGGCCCGGTGGCCCACACGACGGTGGTCAGCCATGTGGACCCGTCCCGTGCCCCGGCGGGCCGTTCCCTGATCTCGTCGACGGTCCTGGGCCCGCCCCCGCCGGACGTCGAGACGGCCGTACGCGCGCATCTGTCCCGCCTGTACGGCACGTCCACCACCCGCTGGGAGACCCTCGCCGTCCACCACACACCCGAAGCGGTACCGGCGATGCGGGCCCCGCACGACCTGCGCCGCCCGGTACGGCTGCTGGCGGGCCTGTACGTGTGCGGCGACCACAGGGACACCAGCACGGTCCAGGGCGCGCTGCACTCGGGCCACAGGGCATCGACGGCGATCCTGACGGACCTGGGTTCGGCGATCCCGATGCACAGGGCGGAACCGATCCCGACAACGCAGGCCGCCTGAAACGCGCTTCGAAGGGGCGCGGGGAACTGCGCGACCAGCCACGACGGAGTCGCGCAGACCCCACCACCCCGGAGTCACGGCGAGGACATCACCCCAGCGCCGCCACCCTGTCCCGATACCCCCTCACCGGCGCCGCGTCCTTGTACGGCTCCAACCGCTTCTCGAAGTCCCGCACATACTCGATCGCCCGCACCGACCGCATCTCCACAGCGGCCCCCGCCGCCTCCGCCCCCAACGCGCACGCCTGGTCCAGCTCACCCAGCCCCAGCCGGGCGGAGGCCAGCACCACACGGCAGAACAGACGGCTGCGGGCGTACGCGGGCGCCCGCAACTGCAGGGACCGCTCGGCATGCTGGGCCGCCGCACGGAACTGCTGCAGATCCCGGTGCGCATGACCGAACTCGTCCGCCAGCTGCGCCTCGTCGAAGAACCGCGCCCAGTAGGGGACTTCGTCGCCGGGCCGAGCCGCCTCCAGCGCCCGCTCGGCCCGCACCAGCGCCCCGGTGCACGCCCGCACCTCGCCCAGTACCCCGTGCGCCCGTGCCTCGACCGCGTGCAGCAGGGCCTGGACCACCGGCGGGGCACTGGTGCCGACGCCTTGCTGGGCCACCCGCGCCAGCTGCACCGCTTCCCGCCCGTGCCCGAGGTACACGGCCTGCCGGCTCATCGTGATCAGCACATAGGAGCCGTACGCCCGGTCCCCCGCCGCCTGCGCGAGCCGCAGCGACTGCACGAAGTACCGCTGCGCGAGCCCGTGCGCCGCGATGTCGTACGACGTCCAGCCCGCGAGCCTCGTGAGGTCGGCCGCCGCCGAGAACAGCCGACGGCCGGTCTGCTCGCCGTACATGCCGCGCAGCATCGGCTCGCACTCGTGCTCCAGGTACCGCACGAGCGCCTGCCGGGCGTGACCGCCGCCGTACATGTCGTCCAGGGAGCGGAACAGGTCGCCGACCGAGCGGAGCGCCGCGATGTCGCCGCCGGTGACCTTCTGGCCCGGGCCGCGCTCCGCGCCGCGCTGCCGGGGCACCACCGCGCGGCCCTGGGTGGGCACGGTGGGGGTCCCTCCCGCTCGAGCGAAGCCGAGAGTGGGGGCGGGCGGCTCGCCGCGGGCCACCTTGTCGTCGGCCCGCCCGATCAGCCAGTCCCGGCTGGGCACGACGAGCCCCGCCGGGGTGAACGCGATCTTGCGCAGCTCGGCGTGGCTGCCGGAGTCCTTGCGCCACAGCCCGCTGACGATGTCGATGGCCTCCTCGGGGGTCGCGGCGAACTCCAGACCGGCGTACACCGGCGCACAGGCGTCGAGCCCGAGGTCCTGCGCGGAGAGCCGGCGCCCCAGCCGCCGGGTGAAGACCTCCGCGATCAGCGCGGGTGTCGTGCCCCGCGGCTGCTGTCCGCGGAGCCACCGGGTCACGGATGTCTTGTCGTATCTCAGATCAAGCCCGTGTTCGAGACCGAGCTGGTCCACCCGACGGGCGAGCCCCGCGTTGGAGAACCCCGCTTCTGCGATGAGCGCGGCGAGCTGGCGGTTGGGAGTGCGCTGCGCGGGTCGTTCCGTCATCTGGGGTGGTGTCTCCTGCCCGGATTGCCTGTGAGCAGCCCTTATGGCCTCTATAGGACGGCGCGAATGTAGCGGAGAGTGAGCAGACGATCGCACACTTCGACGTTCGTTCATCCGATCGTGTGAGGATTGGCCGCACGGCTGACGCGAGACGGCGAGTCGTACAGTGGCGTAGGCACACTTCGTGCCTTACGACTCTCCGGGGAGGCGCTTGCCGTGAGTGAGCTGCGGTTCGTCCGTATGGGGTTCGGCGCGGACGCCGTCGAGTACCAGGAGGCGTGGGACGAGCAACGCCGGGTGCACGCGGCACGGTTCGCGGACGAGGCCCCCGACACCGTCCTGCTGCTCGAACACCCGCCGGTGTATACGGCCGGACGGCGCACGGCGGACAGCGAGCGCCCCCTGGACGGCACCCCGGTCGTCGACGTGGACCGCGGCGGCAAGATCACCTGGCACGGCCCGGGCCAGCTGGTGGGCTACCCCATCCAGAAGCTGCCGCGTCCGGTGGACGTCGTGGCGCATGTACGACGTCTCGAGGAAGCCCTCATCCGCACCTGCGCGGAGTTCGGCGTGGAGACCAGCCGGGTCGAGGGCCGCAGCGGCGTATGGGTGCTCGGCGATCCGGTCGAGCGGCGCCCGTCCATCGGGGGCCTGTCGCTGGACCTCGACCCCCGTCTGCACGACGAGGAGTTCGACCCGCGCATGAACGGCCCGGAGTACGCACCGTCCAATGCCGGCCAGCGCCGCGAGGACCGCAAGATCGCGGCGATCGGGATCCGGGTCGCCAAGGGCGTCACGATGCACGGCTTCGCGCTGAACGTGAACCCGGACAACCGCTGGTTCGACCGCATCATCCCGTGCGGGATCCGGGACGCCGGGGTCGCGTCCCTGGCGGACGAACTCGGGCGGGACGTGACGATCCCCGAGGTGCTGCCGGTCGTCGAGCGGCACCTGAGGGACGTGCTCGAGAATGCGGATCTGAAGCCGCGCGAGATCGAGAAGGCGACGGCGTAGTCGCGCCGATGGAAGACCGTCGTCACCTGCGGGCCGGTGGGGAATGGGGCCCGGAGTCCAGAGGTTGGCCTCACCGGTAGGGCCCTACAAAACACGGGGCGTACCCTGGTGTACGCCGAAGAATCGAAGCTACAGGGAGCCGATGTGTCCGCAGTCACACCCGACGGACGCAAGATGCTGCGCCTGGAGGTCCGGAACGCCCAGACCCCCATCGAGCGCAAGCCCGAGTGGATCAAGACCCGGGCGAAAATGGGTCCCGAGTACACCGCGATGCAGAAACTCGTGAAGAGCGAGGGGCTCCACACCGTCTGCCAGGAAGCCGGTTGCCCCAACATCTACGAGTGCTGGGAGGACCGCGAGGCCACCTTCCTCATCGGCGGCGACCAGTGCACCCGGCGCTGCGACTTCTGCCAGATCGACACCGGCAAGCCCGAGGCGCTCGACCGCGACGAACCGCGCCGCGTCGGTGAGTCCGTGGTCACCATGGACCTGAACTACGCCACCATCACCGGCGTCGCCCGCGACGACCTGGAGGACGGCGGCGCCTGGCTGTACGCCGAGACGGTCCGCCAGATCCACCAGCAGACCGCCGGGCGCGAGAGCGGCCACACCAAGGTCGAGCTGCTCGCCCCCGACTTCAACGCCGTGCCGGAGCTGCTCCAGCAGGTCTTCGAGTCCCGCCCCGAGGTCTTCGCGCACAACGTCGAGACGGTCCCGCGGATCTTCAAGCGCATCCGCCCCGGCTTCCGCTACGAGCGCTCGCTGAAGGTCATCACCGAGGCCCGCGACTTCGGCCTGGTGACCAAGTCCAACCTGATCCTCGGCATGGGCGAGACCCGCGAGGAGGTCAGCGAGGCGCTCCGGCAGCTGCACGACGCCGGCTGCGAGCTCATCACCATCACGCAGTACCTGCGCCCGAGCGTCCGCCACCACCCCGTGGAGCGCTGGGTCAAGCCGCACGAGTTCGTGGAGCTGAAGGAGGAGGCCGACCAGATCGGCTTCTCCGGTGTGATGTCCGGCCCGCTGGTCCGGTCCTCCTACCGCGCCGGCCGGCTCTACCAGATGGCCATCGAGCAGCGTCAATTTGCTGCTCCGCAGCGGGGCGGCGCGGTCGCGTCGCAGGCCGTCTGATGGCACGGAGTGCCACTCCCGGCGTGTGAATCCGAGCACAAGCGACTACCGCCCGGTAGTGACCGATTGCCGCGGCCCTGGGCGTCCCCGCAGCTGGGGACGGTGCCAGGGCCGCTTCGGCGTTCGCCTGCCGCAAATCAAGGCTTCATTGGTGTTTGACCGGTCGGTCACGCCCTGGTAACACCAATCAGTGACCCTGGTTGTACAGCCCGTGCACCACTCACCAGAGCCGCTATCCCTGAGGGGGGACCTCCATCATGCAGGCCGCGCCCGTTCGCGCCACCGCCATCCCGTCGTTCACCGATGCACTCCGTGCCGTCGAGTCGCTGCTCATGAGCAGCGGCCAGCGCACCGCCCGACGCAACGCCTGGACGTCCGTCCTGGAGGACCGTCGCCGCGCCAAGGACAGGGTCGAGGCGCAGCAGGTGCTGGAGCGTTCGTTCACCGTCCGTCCCTGAAGCTTTTCCTCCGGGACACTGCCGTCGTCGGCGCTCCTCGGGCCACGTAGACTTCGTCGCATGGCGAGAAGTGACAGTGCGGCCGATGCCGCTAACCCCGGGCGACTGAAGCAGATCGCCCTGACGTACAAGATGACCCGCAGGGCCGACAAGACGATCGGCCTGGTGCTCGCGGGTGTCTTCCTCCTCATCCTCGGTGTCTTTCTCGCGATCGGTTTCCTGATCGGTCACCCGGTCTACCTGGGCATCCTGGGCGTCCTCCTCGCCTTCCTCGGAACGGCGATCGTGTTCGGACGCCGGGCCGAGCGGGCCGCCTTCGGACAGATGGAGGGCCAGCCGGGCGCGGCCGCGGCTGTGCTGGACAACATCGGCCGGGGCTGGACGACGACCCCCGCGGTGGCGATGAACCGCAGCCAGGACGTGGTGCACCGGGCCGTCGGCAAGGCCGGCATCGTCCTGGTCGCCGAGGGCAACCCGAACCGGGTGAAGAGCCTGCTGGCCGCCGAGAAGAAGAAGATGAACCGGATCGTGGCGGACGTGCCGGTGCACGACCTGATCGTGGGCACCGGCGAGGACCAGATCCCGCTGAAGAAGCTGCGCACCAGCATGCTGAAGCTGCCCCGCGTGCTGACCGGCCCCCAGGTGACCGCGACCAACGACCGGCTGCGGGCCATGGGTGACCTGATGAGCAACATGCCGCTGCCGAAGGGGCCCATGCCGAAGGGCATGAAGCTGCCCAAGGGCGGGCCGAAGGCGCGCTGACCGACCTCCTACGACGAAGGGGGCGCCCGGAGATCTCTCCGGGCGCCCCCTTCGTCGTAGGAGAACTAGATCCGCACCTCGACCGTGCGCGCCAGCCTGTCGTGCAGGCCCCGGCCGTCGCGGTCCCAGATCAGGGCCGGGACGGCGAGGCACAGCAGGGCGCTGCGCAGGAGGCCGCGGAGCGGGCTCGGGCGGCCGCTCGACAGGTCGACGACGCGCAGGCCGAAGAGACGCTTGCCCGGGGTGAAACCGATGGTCCCGACCGTGAGCACGCTCATCGCGAAGAAAACCAGCAGCGCCCAGTTCGAGGTCGCCGGCGTGTAGCTCTGGGTGATCAATTGGGATGCAATCAGCACGCTCATCGCCCAGTCCACGGCGAGTGCTCCGAGCCGCCGCCCCGGCCGGGCGATGGAGCCCGGCCCCTCCTCCGGCAGACCCAGTTGCTGCCCCCGGTATCCGAAGTCCACACCGGCTTGCTCGGCGGCCGCACGGGGCCCCGAGAGCCACGATCCGATTGCTTCCCTCTTGTCCACCCGTCCACCGTACTGCCCGCGTTTCGGGATGCGGACAGGTGGGGTGCGGAGCGGGATGTCCGGTTAACTTGTGCGAAACAAATGGGTCACGCCCGAGAAATCACGCGTCCCTAGTGTCGTCGTCATCGTGTGCCACCGCACTGGCCGCACAAACGAACTACCACCCCGGCAAGGAACCGTCGGGAGTAGGAGGAGCTGGATGTTCCAGAACGCCGACGAGGCCAAGAAGTTCATCGCGGACGAGGACGTCAAGTTCGTCGACGTCCGGTTCTGCGACCTGCCGGGCGTCATGCAGCACTTCACGCTGCCCGTCGAGGCGTTCGACCCGGACGAGGAGCTCGCGTTCGACGGCTCGTCGATCCGTGGCTTCCAGGCCATCCACGAGTCCGACATGGCGCTGCGCGCGGACCTGTCGACCGCCCGGGTCGACCCCTTCCGCCGCGACAAGACGGTCAACATCAACTTCTTCATCCACGACCCGATCACGGGCGAGCAGTACAGCCGTGACCCGCGCAACGTGGCCAAGAAGGCCGAGGCCTACCTCGCGTCGACCGGTATCGCGGACACCGCGTACTTCGGTCCCGAGGCGGAGTTCTACGTCTTCGACAGCGTCCGTTTCGCCACCTCGGCGAACGAGAGCTTCTACCACATCGACTCCGAGGCCGGCGCCTGGAACACCGGTGCGGTGGAGAACAACCGCGGCTACAAGGTCCGCTACAAGGGCGGCTACTTCCCGACCCCGCCGGTCGACCACTTCGCCGACCTGCGCGCCGAGATCTCCCTCCAGCTCGCCGCCTCCGGCCTCCAGGTCGAGCGCCAGCACCACGAGGTGGGCACCGCCGGCCAGGCCGAGATCAACTACAAGTTCAACACGCTGCTCGCCGCGGCCGACGACCTCCAGCTCTTCAAGTACATCGTGAAGAACGTGGCCTGGAAGAACGGCAAGACCGCGACCTTCATGCCGAAGCCGATCTTCGGTGACAACGGCTCGGGCATGCACGTGCACCAGTCGCTGTGGTCCGGCGGCTCCCCGCTCTTCTACGACGAGGCCGGCTACGCGGGCCTGTCGGACATGGCCCGCTACTACATCGGCGGCATCCTCAAGCACGCCCCGTCGCTGCTGGCCTTCACCAACCCGACGGTGAACTCCTACCACCGTCTGGTCCCGGGCTTCGAGGCGCCGATCAACCTGGTGTACTCGCAGCGCAACCGCTCCGCGGCCATGCGTATCCCGATCACGGGCTCCAACCCGAAGGCCAAGCGCGTCGAGTTCCGTGCGCCCGACTCCTCCGGCAACCCGTACCTGGCCTTCTCCGCGCTGCTGCTCGCGGGCCTGGACGGCATCAAGAACAAGATCGAGCCGGCCGAGCCGATCGACAAGGACCTCTACGAGCTGGCTCCCGAGGAGCACGCGAGCGTCGCGCAGGTCCCGACCTCCCTCCCGGCCGTCCTCGACCGCCTCGAGGCCGACCACGAGTTCCTCCTCCAGGGCGACGTCTTCACGCCGGACCTGATCGAGACGTGGATCGACTTCAAGCGCACGAACGAGATCGCGCCGCTGCAGCTGCGTCCGCACCCGCACGAGTTCGAGCTCTACTTCGACGTGTGATCGAACCCGGGCCGGTTCTCCCGGCTCTCTCGGCGCCCCCGTTCCTGGTTTCTCAGGGCGGGGGCGCCGTCGTATGGTTTTGGGAACAGACGTGCGAGAAGGGCGACCGGGGGTTACGGGGATGGCCGAACGGGACGACGAGGAGCGGGAGTTCGACATCCGGTGGGCCGACGGCGCCGAGGAGAAGGAGCCCTCGGCACGGGCCCGGATGCTCGCCGCGCGCTGGAAGGAGAACCCGCCACAGGCGCAGCCGTTCCGTCCGGAGCCCGAGCGGGTACGACGGCCGCGGTCGCCGTGGGCGTCGACGGCCATCGTGTTCGGATGTGTGGCGGCGGTCATCGTGCTGCTGGGGTATGCGAACTTCCAGGCCCCGTACTGACGAAACGGCGGTCCGCCGCGGGGCCTGAACCTTTGCTGGCCCTAGAGGTGATCGCGACCGCTTCATGGTGGGGCCGGGTGCACACTGGGCAGTGGGGCGAGTGCCTGACTGCGGGGTGATGCAGATGCAGAGCCGTTTCCGGAGCGATCGGCGGCTGACCGTGCGGATGACGGTCACGCTTTTCCTGCTCGGACTGCTGTACGTGGCCTTCGTCGCCGCGTTGATCGTGTTGCTGAAGTCCTGGGTGCTGGTCCTGGTGATCGCCGCGGGGATGCTGGGCGCACAGTACTGGTTCTCCGACCGGGTCGCGCTGTTCGCGATGCGCGGGCGGGTCGTGGAGCGGGAGGAGTATCCGGAGTTGCATGGGGTCGTCGACCGGCTGTGCGCCATCGCGGACATGCCCAAGCCCGTGGTCGCCGTGTCGGACATCGACATGCCGAACGCCTTCGCCACCGGGCGGAATCCGGATCATGCCGTGGTGTGTGTGACGACGGGCCTGCTGCGGCGGCTGGAGCCCGCGGAGCTGGAGGGCGTGCTCGCCCACGAGCTGTCGCACGTGGCGCACAAGGACGTGGCCGTCATCACCGTCGCTTCCTTCCTCGGCGTCCTCGCGGGGCTCATCGTGCGGTTCGCGTTCTACTCGCAGATCTTCAGCGGGCGCAAGGACCAGAACACCGCCGTCGTCTTCGCGGGGGTGATGGGGGTCTCCGCGGCCGTGTACGCCCTGTCCTTCCTGCTCATCCGGGCCCTGTCCCGGTACCGCGAGCTCGCCGCCGACCGGGCCGCCGCACAGCTGACCGGGCGGCCCTCGGCGCTGGCCTCCGCGCTCACCAAGGTCTCCGGGGACATCGCGAGGATCCCCAGCAAGGATCTGCGGACCGCGCAGGCGTTCAACGCCTTCTACTTCACCCCGGCTCTCGGGTCCGAGCCCGGCATCGCCCGGCTCTTCTCCACCCACCCGAGCCTGGAACAGCGGCTGGATCAACTGGGCCGGATCTCCACCGAGTTGGGTGAGGCCGCGACCCCGGGGAAGGCGGACTGACACCCATGGGGCTGCTGGACATTCTGCTCGGGCGCACGAAACCGGTCGCGCCCGATCTCGACCAGCTCTTCGCACTGCCGTCGGCGGCCGTCACCCTGGAGGCCGCCACGGGGTTCACCCCGACCGGCAGCGGGGCGGTGTGCTTCGCCACGGTCGAGGGTGCCGCGTTCGAGCAGACGCACCGCGAGGTGCAGGCGCTCCTCGACGCGGACGCCGACCGATGGGGGTCCCCCCGCTCGAGCGAAGCCGAGAGTGGGGGAGGCACCCCGGTCCGGCTGCGGCGCGACGAGTACGGCTACTCCTGGCTGGTCTCCGAGCGGGCCCCCGACGAGCTTCCCCAGCTCGTGAACGACCTGCACGCGGTGAACTCCTCGATGGAGGTCAACGGCTTCGGCCCGCAGCTGCTGTGCTCGCTGGCCGGCTTCCGTGACGGCGAGGGCCGTACGCTCGCGCTGGTCTACCTCTACAAGCGGGGCACCTGGTTCCCGTTCGCGCCACTGCCCGACGGGGGACAGCGGCGCGACAACGCGCTGGAACTGCGGGTCAAGGCGGCTCTCGGGGACGATCTGCGGACCGAGCAGGATCTGAGCCGCTGGTTCCCGGTGTGGGGCGCCCCCGGCCTGTGACGCCGGCGACCGGGGACGGCCCGGCAAGGGCTCACTTGGCCTTCTTCTCGCGCTCCTGACGGCGGGACTCGAAGGGGCGCTCGCGGCGGTAGCGGCGCTCCCACTTGGCCTGCTTGTCGCGGCGCTCCCGGTACGCCCGGTAGTCGCTGGGCATGACCCCGGACGAGGAACCGCCCCTGGAGGGCGTCGAAGACGCGCCCCGCCCGTACTGCGTGTACAGGAAGAGCACGGCGGCGGCGGCGAGCCAGTAGACGCTGTTTCCAAAACCTAGGACGACCAGGACCGCGGCCCCGGCCATGACGATGGTGCCCATCACGGGCCTCCGTGTGCGTGGTTGGGTGAGCAGCAGAGTAGCCCCGGGACCGCCCGGTGAAACCGGCCCTGCGGCAAGCGGTGGGGAGCAGCTCCGCAATGCGTGTCCAGCGTAGGGAGACGGTCACACCGTGTGCATCTCCTTTTCCCCCTCCCTGGCGTGCGCCCCGCATTCCGGCGCCCTAGAGTCGGGCGAAACGTCACATTGCGCCAATAAGGGGTGTTACCGGATGAGTGATCTCTTCGTCGTCGCCTACAACGACCTCGCCACCGCCCACCAGGTCCGCGAGAAGGTGATCGAGCTGTCCAAGCAGCATCTCGTCGAGCTGGAGGACATCGTGGTCGTCGAGCGGCGCGAGGACGGCAAGATCAAACTGCACCAGGCCCTCAACCACACCGCCGCGGGCGCGGCGGGCGGCGCCCTGTGGGGCGGGGTGATCGGGCTGCTCTTCCTGGCCCCGCTGCTCGGTGCCGCGGTGGGTGCGGCGGCCGGCGCCGCCGGGGGCGCGGTCACCGACACCGGCATCAACGACAACTTCATGAAGGACCTCAGCCAGAACCTCCGGCCGGGCGCCGCCGCCCTGTTCGTCCTGGTCAAGCAGGCCGCCCAGGACAAGGTGATCCCGCAGCTCTCCCCGTTCGGCGGCGAGTTGGTGCAGACCTCGCTGAGCCAGGCCGACGAGGACCATCTGCGCGAGGCCATCGCGGCGGCGCGGTCGCCGAAGGCGGAAGCCGCTTCCTGACGCCGGGGCCGCCATGAGTGAATGAGGTCATGATCTCCTCGTTCACTCAGCACCACGACGGCGAACGGCTCAGCGGGGTGTACGGCGGCGGTGGCCCGGACCGGGCCACCGCCGTTGTGCTGCACGGGGCGGGCAACGGCAGCAAGGAGCGGCTGACGCCGCTATGGGAGGAGTTCGCGGGCCGGGGCTGCGGCGTCCTGGCCCTCGACTTCTCCGGGCACGGCGAATCCACCGGCGAGCTGCGGGAGTTGAGCCTGCGCCGGCGCTTCGAGCAGGCCGTCGCGGTGATCGACGCACGGGTGCCGGCGGACGGGCCGCTGATCCTCGTCGGGTTCAGCATGAGCGGGCAGACGGTGGCGGATCTCGTACGGCACTACGGGGAGCGCGTGACGGCGATCGGACTGTGCTCGCCGGCGGTGTACGCGGCCGAGGCGTGGGACGTGCCGTTCGGCAGCGGGGACAGCCCGTTCCGCGCGATCCTGCGCACCCCGGGCAGCTGGCGCGGGGCACCCGCACTGGACGCGCTGCGGGCGTACGAGGGGCGGGCGGTGCTCGCGGTGCCGGGCCACGACGAGGTCATCCCGCCCGACGTGACGGAGGCCGTCCAGAACGCGCTGGCCGCACGGTCGCAGTACACGCGCCTCGACGTCCCGGACGCACCGCACCGCTTGGGCCTCTGGTTCCACGATCACGCCGACGACCGGCGGGAGTTCGTCGACGCGCTGCTGGTCGAGGGCTGGACGGCGACCCGCGCCTGGGTGGCCAAGCAGCTGCCTGCGGGCCGTACGGTCGCCACCACCCGTTTCCTGTCCGGGGGTTGGAGCTCGCAGATGCGCGCGCTCACCCTCGACGACGGCTCGGACCTGGTCCTGCGGACCTTCGTGAAGCCCTTCTTCCGGCACCACGCGCCCGGCCTCCTGAACCGCGAGGCGTCGGTCCTCACGCTGCTCGCCGGGCAGGAAGGCATCCCGGCCCCCGAACTGCTCGCCGTGGACGCCACCGCCGAACACAGCGATCACCCGGGCCTGTTGATGACCCGGCTGCCGGGCCGGGTCCGGGTCGACGAGGAGGATCTCGGACGGCGGCTCGATCTGCTGGCGGCCCAACTCGTCGGGATCCACCGGGTCGTACCCGACGAACGCCCGCGCGCCTATCAGGCCTGGACGTCAGCCGAGCGGGTGCGCGTGCCGGAGGGCGCGCCGTGGGAGCGGGCCGTGGATGTCATCCGGCGCGATCCACCGCCGTACGAAGGTGTCTTCCTGCACCGGGACTTCCACCCCGGGAACGTGCTCTTCACCGACGACCTGCGGATCAGCGGTGTCGTCGACTGGGTCGAGACCTCGTGGGGCCCCGCCGACCTGGACGTCGCCCACTGCTCCACTGCGCTCGCGCTGCTGCACGGGCCGGAGCACGGGCTGGGCTTCCGGGACCGCTACGAGGCCCAGGGCGGACATCGGCTCGCCGACGGCGCGGATCACCTGTACTGGCGGCTGCTCGACTCCCTCGCCTACGCCCCCGACGCCGGGAAGCCGGCGGGGCCGTGGCGCGAGCTGGGGCGGACCGAGCTGACGCCGGCGGTGCTGGGCGGGCGCCTGGAGGCCTATGTGGAGGGGCTGTTGGAGCGGTACGCCTGAGGGCTCGTTCGCGGGTCGTCAGAGTTCCGGGGCCGCTCTCACCACTCCCGCGGCGACCGCGGCGGTCAGGGTGGTGTGGTCGGTCACGGTCTGGGCGGCGTAGGTCCGGGCGAACTCGGCGACGGCCTGGTCGAAGGTGTCGGACTTGCCCAGATAGGCGGCGATGGCGATGCGGTCGCCGGAGCGGGCGTGGGCCCGCGCGAGAGCGGTGCCGCAGAGGCGGGCGTACGAGGTGAGGGCGGCCGGGCTCATGCCGGCGACGTCCGCCGAGCCCTTCATGTCGCGCAGCTGGCGCCAGTAGAAGGCCCGTCCCTGAGGTCCGGTCATCCAACCCAGGAAGATGTCACTGGCCGCCTGGAGCAGCCGCTGGCCGGCCACCACGCGATGCCCTTGGTGGACGTAGGGGCCACTCGGCAGATGTTCCTCCAGTACGGACTTCCGCGCCTCCTTGATCTGCAGGAACAGCGGGTCGTCCGCGTCCCGTCCGGCGAGCAGGACGATGAAGCAGCGGGTGCCGACACTGCCGACGCCGACGACCTTGCGGGCGGCGTCGACGAAGCGGTAGCGGTCCAGCAGGAGGCGGCGCTCCTCGGAGAGGGTGGAGCGGTAGTCGCTGAAGATCTTGCGCAGGGCCGCCATGTCGGAGGTGCCGGCGGACTCCAGCAGCGGCGGGTCGTTGATGATGCGGTGGCGTCCGTCGACGACCTCCGTCAGCTTGCCGAGGGCCTGGAGGCTCGTGCGGCGGCGGGCCCGGGTCAGGCTCGACTCGACGCGCCTTCGGTGCCGGGCCGAGCGGACGAGCGGGAGCAGGGTGTCGGCGTCCGTCCGCTCGTACCAGACGGCCAGTTCGCCGAGCCCTGCGAGTCGGTGGATGGACGTGCGGTACGCGGCCGTCGCCTCCACGGCCGCCCGGTGCGCCTTCGCCTCGCTGTGGCCGTTCTCGCGGGCGGCCACGACCACGCTCGCGGCGAGCCGCTTGACGTCCCACTCGAACGGGCCGGGGAACGTCTCGTCGAAGTCGTTCAGGTCGAAGAGCAGAGAGCGTTCCGGTGAGGCGTACAGGCCGAAGTTGAGGAGGTGTGCGTCGCCGCAGAGTTGCACGGTGAGGCCGGTGCGGGGCTGGGTGGCGAGGTCCGCGGCCATCACCGCGGCGGCGCCGCGCAGGAAGGCGAAGGGGGAGGCGGTCATACGGCCGTAGCGGATCGGGAGCAGTTCCGGGAGGCGGTCGCGGCCCTGTCGCTCCAGTACGGCGACGGGGTCCGGGCGGTCGAGGGAGGGGATCCACGCGGCGTGGGCGGAGCGAGGGGTGCGTTTGCGGGCGGCTCGGCCTTGGGTGGCTCGGTCGGTGGGGGTGCGGGTGCCGGGGGTGCCTGTGCCGGGGGTGGTCATCTGCCGCCCTGCCTGTGCATCGCGCCTCCCGGGTCTGGCGTGCCACCTCCTGCTCCTGTTCGCAGGGAAGCGCGGGACGGGGGGTGGCGCATGTCGGGTACGGCGATCGGGTGACGGGGTCTGGGTGCGCCCCGAGGGTTTTCGCCCCCGCCGCCCTTACCCGTTCCCATCCCCAGGGGCATGCTGCCCCTTCGACCCCGCCCCAGGGGGCTCCGCCCCCTGGACCCCCATCGGCCCGAAGGGCCTCGTCCTCAAACGCCGGACGGGCTGAAAGACACGGGCGGGCGGGAGATCGGGACGGCAGACCCTCGTCCTCGGACGCCGGGCGGGCTGAAGACGCGGGTGGGGGCGTTGTCGGGCGGTTGTCAGTGGGGGTGGGGAGGATGTGGGGCAGTGGATGGGTGGAGGTTGGTATGGGTGGCGGGCCGGAGCGGTATGTCGGGGTCGGGGAGCGGCGGGGGCGGCTTGGGGTGCGGCATCGGCTGGGGCGGGAGGTGAGGGCTGGGCGGCCCGAGGAAGTCGCCTCGGCGCTTGTTGCCTTGCATGGGAGTGATCCGGCGGCGGTGTATCTGGCCGTGGGGGCTCGGCTGGCGGAGTCGGTGAAGACCGTGGGTGAGACCGAGCGGGCGTTGTACGAGGATCGTGCGCTGGTGCGGATGCACGGCATGCGGCACACGGTGTTCGTGTTCCCCGCCGAGCTGGTCGCGGTCGTGCACGCCTCGACCGGCGTGACCGTCGCCGCGCGGGAGCGTGCCTCGCTGGTCAAGGACATGGCCAAGGCCGGGGCGCCGGATGCCGGGTGGCTGGCGGAGGTCGAGGAGTCGGCGCTGGCCGCGCTGGGGCGGCGGGGTGAGGCGACGGCGTCCGAACTGGCCTTGGACGAGCCGCGGTTGCGGGAGCAGTTCGTGTACGCCGCGGGGAAGAGCTACGAGGGTGTGCACACCGTCTCGACGCGGCTGCTGAGGGTGTTGGGGACCGAGGGGAAGGTCGTACGGGGGCGGCCGCTCGGTTCCTGGACGTCCTCGCAGTTCCGCTGGGCCGTGGCGCCCGCGCATCCGGAACTCGACGTCGCCGAGGCGCAGGCGGCCCTGCTCGGCCGCTGGCTCGCGGTGTGCGGGCCGGCCACGGAGGACGACCTCAAGTGGTGGACGGGCTGGAAGGTGACGGAGGTCCGGCGGGCGCTGGCCGCGATCGGGGCGCAGGCGGTGTCCCTCGACGAGGGCACGGGGTGGGTCACGGCGGGGGACGCCGAGCCGGTGGCCGGGCCGGTGGAGCCCTGGGCCGCGCTGCTGCCCGGCCTCGATCCGACGGCGATGGGGTGGCGGCAGCGGGACTGGTATCTGGCGCCGGAACTACGGCCCCTGCTCTTCGACCGCAGCGGCAACGTGGGGCCGACGGTGTGGTGGAACGGGCGGGTGGTGGGGGGCTGGGCCCAGCGCGCCGACGGGGAGATCGTGTGGCGGGTGCTGGAGAAGGAGGGGGTGGGGCGTGAGGCGGAAGCGGCGATCGGGGCGGAGGCGGAGCGGCTGCGGGGGTGGGTGGGGGCGACCCGAATGACGCCGCGGTTCCGGACGCCGCTGGAGCGGGAGTTGGCCGGGTAGCGGATGGCCGGCGGCGAGACGGCGCCGGGTGCCCCGAGCGGCACGGGGTACCCGGCGCCACGGCTCACCGCGCGTAACGCATCAGCGCCCGCACCATGTGGCACGTGGTGTCCGACGGCGGATGGACGCCGATCGTCTCCGCCGTGGTCCGTATCGTCTCGTTGCGGGCCTGGTTGGGCAGATAGACGCCCGAGTCGAGCAGGGCGATGGCGAGCCGCATCGCCTTGAGGCGGCGGTTGTGCGTGATGTACCACTCGCGCGGGCGTCCGGGCGGCAGTGCGCGCTTCTCCACGGGCGCGTACGGCAGGTCCAGCAGCACCGGGTGCTGAGCGGTCGACTGGGTGGGCAACGGCTTCAGTGCGGCAGCGGGCACAGGCATCCTCCTGTCGCGGTCAGGGCGTCCACCGGGGGGCCACGACGCCCCCCGCAACACCCTCGAACACTTCTACTATTCTACCCTCCGCCACTGACAAAAGGCCCTGGCCACAAGGGCTTTCGGGGCCTCTGTGACCCAGGTGCAGAACGGGTTTTCGCGTACCGTGGGCGGCATGGAGATCTGGATCAACCCGGCCTGTTCCAAGTGCCGCAGCGCCCTCACCCTGCTCGACGCCGAGGGCGCCGACTACACCGTCCGCCGCTATCTGGAGGACGTACCGAGCGAGGCCGAGATCAAGGACGTACTCGACCGCCTCGGCCTCGAACCGTGGGACATCACCCGCACCCAGGAGGCCGCCGCCAAGGAGCTCGGGCTCAAGGACTGGGCCCGGGACGAGTCCTCGCGGGACCGCTGGATCAAGGCGCTCTCCGCGCACCCCAAGCTCATCCAGCGGCCGATCATCACGGCGGAGGACGGGACGGCGGTGGTCGGCCGTACCGACGAGGCCGTACGGGATGCTCTGTCCCGTTGAGCAAGCGATTGTCCGGCGGCGGGAGTTCGGGGCGTCGACGCTGTTACCCTCCGCCGCCATGACCTTCGGTGATCAAGGAACGCCGTACGGGGCCGCGGACCCGTACACCCAGTGGGTGGTCGAGCAGGAGCGGATACGCCGGCGGCGGCGCACCCGGCGCGCGGTGGCCGCGGGGACGGGTGTCGTCCTCGTCGCGGCGATCACCGCGGGAGGCGTCCTGTACGCGGGCGGGAACGGTGACGGGGAGGCGGCCCCTCCCCCGTCGTCGGCCGCCCCCTCCGTCACCGCGTCCCTGCCCTCCGACGCCCCGTCCGCGCTGCCCTCCCTGCTCTCCCGCCCCGTGATCCGTCCGGAGCAGGCCTTCCCCGCGAAGAGCGTGCGGCTCGACGACGGTTCCCGGTACGAGCGCGTCGACCTGGCCACCACCACCGACTGTTCCGAGGGCATGTCGCCGGAGCTGGCCGCGCTGATCGAACAGGGGCAGGGGTGCGAGCGGTTGACCGCCGCGCTGTTCACGGACGCCGAGCGGCGGTCGCAGGTGACGGTGACCGTGCTGAGCTTCCGGACCGTCCAGGACGCCTCGAAGGTGTTCGCGATGGCCTCGATGGACCCGGTGACCTATCAGGTGGTGTCGCTCGATCCGCCGCCGGAAGCGGGGCTGCCGACCGTGCCGCCCGGGTCGGCGGGAGTGTTCCGGCGGTTGATGACCGTGCGGTCCGTGGTGTTCGCCAACGGACAGTGGGGGGACGGGGCGGAGACCGACGAGGCCGCGATCACCAAGGAGACCGAGGATCTCCTCCAGTACGCCGACGACAACGTGGTGGCGTACGAGGATCCACGTTCTGTGTGACGCAGGTTACTTCAGTGACTCCTGTAACCGCTGAGTAACCTCGTTCGGTATCTCGTACATAGCGGCGTACGCTCCCCGACCTCTCAGGAGGCGCGCATGTCGCGTAGGAGAACTGTCAGTACGGGCAAGAAGGTCGCGCTGTTCGTCGGTGCGGCCGCGGTGGCGGGTGGTGGGGCCTTCGTCATGGCGAGCACCTCGAACGCCTCGCAGGCTCCGCAGAATGTGCGGACCAAGGCCGACTCGGTCGTCTGCCAGGGACTTGCCACCGCCCTCGGAAACAACCAGAAGTTCATCGACGGTCAACGGGCCGCACCGGACGCGCAGTCCACGGCCCGGATCGCCAACCGCGAGGCCGTCATCGCACAGATCAAGGTGCAGCAGAAGGCGTCCGGGTGCGCTGTTGGGGAGTCGGCTCAGGACTCCCAGGCGGCACAGCCGGCCACGCCGAGCGCTGCGGCGAGCGCCGCCCCGAGCACCGCCCCGACTGCGGCACCGAGCGCGGCACCGAGCGCGCCGGCCGCCGTCTCGGGGCAGCAGGTCTGCAACGGCTCCACCGTCACCCTGTCCGGCGAGGCCGGGGCACCTGCCGCCTCCAGCAACCAGTTCCCGGCGGGGACCAGGCTGAAGGTCACCAACCTGGACAACAACAAGTCCACGACGGTGGAGGTCACCTCGGTCTCCGGCAGCTGTGCGCTGCTGAACAACGCCGCTTTCGAGCAGGTCCGCGAGCCCGGGAAGTTCCTGATCCGACGGGCCCTGATCGAGAAGGTGGGGTGAGGCCGACGGCGTAGGAACCCCGTACGTGTCACAGGTCCCGCTGTTCGCGGCCACGAACAGCGGGACCTCCACGTCTTCGGCAACCGCATCGCATACGAGCCGTCGCGCCGCGCCCTTGCGCGGCCGCGAGCAGGGGTTTCTGTCGGCTTTCTGTGTCGGCTTCTGCACACCGGCCGTCCTCACGCCGTGAGACGCGCCACAGAACCACCAGGTAACACGGGGTTCACATCAGAGCAATGATCGGGAAATCGCCTGTTGACAGGCTGCCGGGCATCAAGCGCGGCGTTTCAGTGCCGCAGCGCCGCAGCACCCGCACATGCGCCTAGAGACCCACCCCGAAGGATGTGTCCCGTGACCTTCAAGGCTGAGTACATCTGGATCGACGGCACCGAGCCGACGGCCAAGCTTCGCTCGAAGACCAAGATACTCGCCGACTCCGCCAAGGGCGCCGAGCTGCCGATCTGGGGCTTCGACGGTTCTTCCACGAACCAGGCCGAGGGGCACTCCTCCGACCGCGTGCTCAAGCCGGTGTTCACCTGCCCGGACCCGATCCGTGGCGGCGACGACATCCTGGTGCTGTGCGAGGTCCTCGACATCGACTTCACCCCGCACTCCTCCAACACCCGCGCCGCGCTGGCCGAGGTCGCCGAGAAGTTCGCCGCTCAGGAGCCGATCTTCGGCATCGAGCAGGAGTACACGTTCTTCAAGGACGGCTACCCGCTCGGCTTCCCCAAGGGCGGCTTCCCGGCCCCCCAGGGCGGCTACTACTGCGGCGTCGGCGCCGACGAGATCTTCGGCCGTGACGTCGTCGAGGCGCACCTGGACAACTGCCTGAAGGCGGGTCTGGCGATCTCCGGCATCAACGCCGAGGTCATGCCCGGTCAGTGGGAGTTCCAGGTCGGCCCGGTCTCGCCGCTGGAGGTCTCCGACCACCTGTGGGTCGCCCGCTGGCTGCTCTACCGCACCGCCGAGGACTTCGGCGTCTCCGCCACCCTGGACCCCAAGCCGGTCAAGGGCGACTGGAACGGCGCGGGCGCGCACACCAACTTCTCCACCAAGGCGATGCGCGAGACGTACGAGGCGATCATCACCGCCGCCGAGTCGCTCGGTGAGGGCTCCAAGCCGCTCGACCACGTCAAGAACTACGGCGCCGGCATCGACGACCGTCTGACCGGTCTGCACGAGACCGCCCCGTGGAACGAGTACTCCTACGGTGTCTCCAACCGTGGCGCCTCGGTCCGTATCCCGTGGCAGGTCGAGAAGGACGGCAAGGGTTACATCGAGGACCGCCGTCCGAACGCCAACGTCGACCCGTACCTGGTGACGCGTCTGATCGTCGACACGTGCTGCTCCGCGCTGGAGAAGGCCGGTCAGGTCTGATCCGCCGACCAGTAGCTTCCCGAGGGGCGTCCACCGAAAGGTGGACGCCCCTCGGTGCGTTGTCAGCGGGACGTGCGAAGGTGGGGGCATGGAGATCGACGGGGGCCCGCTCGACATCAAGGTCCAGACGGAGAACAACGAGACGCACACACGGATTTCGGCCGCGCGCCTGCGTGAGCTGGTGCACCGGATCGGGGGCAGCGGCGATCACTTCCTGATCGTGCAGCGGATACCCGACCGGCCGGCGGTGTTCATCCAGGTCGCCCACGAACCGGGTGGGGTCTACGAGTTCCAGCACCGCACCGGCTCCGTCCCCCACATGTGGGTGACCGAGGTGACGGACCCGGATCTCGTCGCGGACGTCATGGCGCGCTGGGCACGGCAGGAGAAGGACTGGGACGCCTCGGTCACCTGGCAGCGCGACGAGCTCGCGGCGCCCCAGGAGGTGCCCCCACCCGACCCGGAGGTCGCCGCGCAGGCCGAGAAGTACGTGCGCGAGACGCTCGCCGACGGCTATCTCGGCATCGAGGAGATCATCCGCGAGACCGTGTACATGGTGGAGGACCGGCTCACCACGGCCCAGGCCCGCCCGATCGTCGAGCGGCTGTGGCTGGAGCGGGTCGAGGAGCAGGAGACCTGGTCGGGGCCGACCGACCCGGACCGTCTGGAGCGGGCGTTCGCCGCGCTGGAGGGCGGCGGCATCGTCGCGCGGGAGAACTTCACCTGCTGCGGCGGCTGCGGGAAGGCGGAGATCGGCGCCGAGATGGCGGACGCGGACGCCCGGGGGTTCGTCTTCTTCCACTACCAGTGCACCCGCAGCGCGGCCGAGCACGACGAGCTCACCCTCTACTTCGGGGACATCGACAACACCCCGGAGGGCACCGCCGCCGTGGGCCGCGAGATCGTCGCCGCTCTCGATGCCGCCGGGTTGTCCACGGAGTGGGACGGCCGTGCGGACAAGACCATCACCGTCACTCCCCTGGTCTGGCGCAAACGCCTGGTGGGGTGAGACACACCACGCTCGATTTCACATCGAGGAAGCGTCCAAGCAGTGAGAGGAGTCTCCTGTTGCGGGCCTGTGTCTGCTTCAATGAGCGCATGGCCAGCTTCCAGAACCCCAGCGCGACAGGTCGCCATGACCTCGAGCCGTTCTGGCCCTCTCGTCAGCACCATGACTTCGACCGGGTGTGTTGCCGCGCGGTGAACGCGCGGGCCCTCTAAAGCCGTACACCCCTTCGGCCTTCGGCCAGCGCGCAGTCGACGTACGTCCACCGACGAACCTCCTCGCGCGAAAAGAGCTGACTTCTCATGGCGACCACTCGTTCCCTGTCCACCGCCGCTCTCCCCACCCCGTCCGAGAGCGGCGCACGGCATCGACTCCGGGCCGTCGGCCCGGACGACGTCCCCGGCGTGGCGGACTTCCTGCCGCCCGGCGCCACTTGGCTGCCCGCTCCGCAGCACACCCTGCCCACCCTGCCGGGCCAGCCGCCGATGATCGGCTACCTGGTGCTCGTCCCGGCCGACCAGCAGCCGCCCCTCCTGCCGGACCCGGCGGGCCTGGCCGGCGAGGCCGACGGCGACCCGCTCGTCCGGATCGACACCGTGCAGCGCACCGCCGAGGTGAACGGCGCGGAACTCGACCTCACCTACCTGGAGTTCGAACTCCTCGCCCATCTCGTCGCGCACCCGCACCGGGTGCACACCCGCGATCAGCTGGTGACCACGGTGTGGGGCTACGGGCATGTGGGCGACGGCCGGACCGTCGACGTCCACATCGCCCGGCTGCGCCGCAAGCTGGGCGCGGAGAACCGCCAGGCCATCCAGACGATCCGCCGGGTCGGCTACAAGTACTCCCCGCCGACCGGGCGCTGACGACACCGGTCGTCTGCTGACGGCAGAGATCCGTCCCGTACGGCCGCTTCGGCAGGCAGAGTCTGTGCCATGAGACTTCTGGTGCTGGGTGGTACGGAGTTCGCGGGACGGGCCGTCGTCGAGGCGGCCCTCGGGCGCGGCTGGGACGTGACCGTCTTCCATCGGGGACGGCACACACCCGTGGCCGGGGTGCGGTCGCTGCACGGCGACCGCACCACGCCCGACGGGCTCGCCGCACTCGCCGGGAGCGGCGGCTCCTGGGACGCCGTCGTCGACACCTGGTCGGCGGCGCCGTCCGCGGTGCGCGACGCGGCACGGGTGCTGCGGGACCGCGCCGGTCGGTACGTGTATGTGTCGAGCTGCTCGGTGTACGCCTGGGCGCCGCCCGCCGGCTACACCGAGGACGCTCCCCTGGTGGAGGGCGCCTCGTCCGACGCCGGGCAGAGCGACTACGCCCGCGACAAGCTGGGCGGCGAGCTGGCCGCGACCGAGGTCTTCGGCGCGGACCGCTCGCTGCTCGTCCGGTCGGGGCTGCTGATCGGGCCGTACGAGAACATCGGGCGGCTGCCCTGGTGGCTGACCCGGATCGCGCGCGGCGGTCCGGTGCTGGCGCCCGGGCCACGGGATCTGCCGCTCCAGTACGTCGATGTCCGCGACCTCGCCGAATGGGTCCTGGACGGGGTGGAGCGGGAGCTGAGCGGGCCGTACAACCTGATGAGCGAGCGCGGGCACACCACCATGGGCGCGCTCCTGGACGCCTGCCTGAAGGTGACCGGATGCGCCGCCGACCTGCGGTGGACCGACCCGGACGTGGTGCTCGGCGCGGGAATCGAGCCGTGGACCCAGCTGCCGGTGTGGGTGCCGCCGGGCAGTGATCTGCAGGCCGCGCTGCACAGTGCCGACGTCTCGCGGGCCGTCGGGGCGGGGCTGCGCTGCCGGCCGGTCGAGGAGACCGTGGCCGACACCTGGGGCTGGCTGCGGGAGATCGGCGGCACCGCGCCACAGCGGCCCGACCGGCCCGCGGTGGGGCTGGACCCGGCGGTGGAGGCGAAGGTGCTGGGCCTCGACGGGGGTGTACCCAGCACCACCTCCTGACCCGGTGTCCAAGCCCCGTGCCCCGCCCGCCTCCCTCGGCCAGACTGGCTGCCATGGACATCGAGACGCAGCGCGACAGTGGTCGCACCGGGGCAAAAGGCATGGGGCGGGCGGCGGTTCGGGGGCTGGCGCTGGCGCTGGTGGCGCTGCCGGGGGCCGTGCTCTGCTTCACCCTCTCCCTGGTGTCCTTCGCGCTGATCCCGATCGGGGTCGGGATCGTCACCACACCGTGGGTGCTGACCGGTGTACGGGCGTTCGCGGACTGGCGGCGGGTGCTCGCCGCCGAGTGGGGCGGGGTACGGATCCCGTCGGCGTACCGGCCGATCCCCGAGGACGCCAACCCGTGGACGCGCACCTTCGGCATGCTGCGGGACCCGGCGACCTGGCGGGACCTGCGGTGGCTGCCGGTCGACATGACGGCGGGTTACCTCACCGCGCTGCTGCCGGCCGTGCTCGTGCTCTACCCCCTGGAGGGGTTCGCGCTGGCGGCGGGGCTGTGGCGGGTGTTCCCCGACGGGTACTGGTACGGGTTCGTCCCCGTCACCGGACAGGCCTCGGCGCTGGCCGCCGCCGCCCTCGGGCTGGTCATCCTCTTCTTCGGCCACTTCTTCGCACCCCGGGCGCTCCAGGCGCACTTCCGGCTCACCAGGGCCGTGCTCGGCGCCAACCAGGGTGAACTCGCCGAGCGGGTGCGGGTGCTGACCGAGACACGGCGCGACGCCGTGGACACCTCCGCCGCCGAACTGCGGCGCATCGAGCGGGATCTGCACGACGGGGCGCAGGCCCGGCTGGTCGCCATGGGCATGGACCTGGGCACCATCGAGATGCTCCTCGACAAGGACCCGGCGAAAGCCAGGGAGTTGCTCGCGCAGGCCCGCAAGTCCTCCGTCGACGCCCTGGCCGAACTGCGCGACCTGGTCCGCGGCATCCATCCGCCGGTGCTCGCCGAGCGCGGACTCGGGGACGCCGTGAAGGCGTTGGCGCTGCGGCTGCCGCTGCCCTCCGACGTGACGGTGGAGCTGACCGGGCGGGCGGACGCTCCCGTCGAGTCGGCGGCGTACTTCGCGATCAGCGAGGTGCTCACCAACGCCGTGAAGCACTCCGGCGCCGACCGGCTCTGGATCGACCTGCACCACACCGAGGGCATGCTGCGGATCACCGTCACCGACGACGGCAAGGGCGGCGCGGCGATCGGGGCGGGCTCGGGCCTGGCCGGGGTCGAGCGCCGGCTGGGTACATTCGACGGCGTCCTGGCCGTCAGCAGTCCCGCGGGCGGTCCCACCATGGTGACCATGGAGATCCCTTGCGTGTTGTCCTAGCCGAAGACCTGTTCCTCCTGCGTGACGGACTGGTCCGGCTGCTGGAAGCCCACGGCTTCGAGATCGCCGCGGCCGTCGAGTCCGGCCCCGAGCTCGCCCGCGCGCTGGCCGAGCTGGAGCCGGACGTCGCCGTGGTCGACGTACGGCTGCCTCCCACGCACACCGACGAGGGTCTGCAGTGTGCGCTCGACGCCCGCCGGGCGCGGCCCGGGCTTCCCGTACTGGTGCTGTCGCAGCATGTGGAGCAGCTGTACGCGCGCGAGCTGCTGGCCGACGGCACCGGCGCGGTGGGGTATCTGCTGAAGGACCGGGTGTTCGACGCGGCGCAGTTCGTGGACGCCGTGCACCGGGTGGCGGCGGGCGGCACCGCGATGGACCCACAGGTCATTCAGCAGTTGCTGACGCGGCGGGCCGCCGCGGACCAGCCGCTGGGCCGGCTGACCCCGCGGGAGCGGGAGGTGCTGGAGCTGATGGCGCAGGGCCGGTCCAACGCGGCGATCGCGGGACAGCTCGTCGTCACAGAACGGGCCATTGCCAAGCACACCTCCAACATCTTCACCAAACTGGACCTCGAGGTGTCGGACGACGACAATCGACGCGTTCTGGCGGTCCTCGCCTATCTGGACCAGGGCCGGTGAGCGGTTGCTGATTTTCTGTAACTTCCGCTGTTCAGGCGATTGTTGAGGCCGGACAGCCGAGTAATCCTCTGATTTGTTTGTGAGGCGACTGAACACCCCTGGGGCCACGTCCGTATGGAACGACGCCGCTTCACTCCTGTCGGGCGACTCGACGCCCCGCAAGGAAGTCAGAGGAGTTCCATGGGACGCAACATTCGCAAACGCCGTACGTCGATGACCACCAAGGTCGTGGCCGGGTCGGCAGCCCTAGCGCTCGGTGGGGGCGGGCTTGTTTGGGCGAACTTCTACGCCTCGGCGCATGAGTCGGGGTCCGGTCAGAACCAGGTGAAGGCCGCCGGGGCACAGATCGCCACGATCCAGTGCCCGGACGTCGGTCAGAAGCTGACGAACGTCCCGAACGGGGCCCGGTCCGGCGTGAGTACGGAGCTGGCGAACCTGGACAAGCAGATCACCGAGGCTTACGCCCGCCTCGCCTCCACGCGCCAAGCACAGTCGAACGACTCAGGATTCGTCCAGAACGCGATCCTCGGCCCGCTCAAGGACAAGCGGACCGCGGCTCTGGACCGGATCCGGATCAACATCCAGCGCGCCGGCGGTGCCAACCCCAACCTGGGCCAGTTCGCCGGATGCGCCGGCGTGCCGGCCGAGCAGCCGCAGACCAACGACGGCGAGGCCGGCCAGGACGGCGGTCAGCAGCAGGACGGCGGTCAGCAGCAGGACGGGGGCCAGCAGCAGGACGGCGGTCAGGACCAGGGCCAGGATCAGGGTCAGGGTCAGGACCAGGGCAACGGCCAGCAGAACGGTCAGGGCGGCAACGGCCCGACGGCCGCCGACTTCGTGGACATCACGCAGGTCCAGGCCAACGCCCAGCTGGGCGTGGGTGCGAACGGACTCCCGGCGAACGGCCGGTCGGGTTCGCGAGGCACCTTCACCACCAAGTGCGGCACCAACGGGAACGACAACCACAACACGGACAACGTGATCGTGGCGCCCGGTGTCTCCAACGGTGCTCACCACCTGCACGACTACGTCGGCAACCAGAGCAATGACGCGTTCGCGAGCGACCAGGAACTGGCGGCGGCACAGACCACCTGCCAGAACCAGGGCGACAAGTCGTCGTACTTCTGGCCGGTGCTGCGACTGCAGGACGGTACGCAGGACTTCGACCAGAACGCGGCCGGCGGTGGCACCGAGGGCAACGTGGGCAAGATCCTCCAGCCCGCGCAGGCGCAGCTGAAGTTCGTCGGCAACAAGAAGGGCAACGTCGTCGCGATGCCGACGGCCCTGCGCATCATCACCGGTGACGCCAAGGCGTTCGTCAACGGCAACGCCAACGCCAACGTCAACTGGAGCTGCACAGGCTTCGAGAACAAGGTCCAGCTGAAGGACAAGTACCCGATCTGCCCGCAGGGCAGCCAGGTGGTGCGCACGACCAACTTCCAGAGCTGCTGGGACGGTCAGAACATCGACAGTGCCAACCACCGCACCCACGTGGCGTTCGTCCAGGCCGACGGCACCTGCGCGAACAACTTCAAGGCGATCCCGCAGCTCCAGGTCCGGCTGGTCTACAACGTTCCGGCCCCGACCATTGAGAACGGGACGGTCGTGAACCCGTACGCGGTCGACACCTTCCCGGAGAACATCCACAAGCCGATCACCGACCACAACGACTTCATCAACTTCTTCTCCGCGAACACGATGAACAAGATGGTCAAGTGCATCAACACCGGCCAGAAGTGCCAGTGAGCTAGCCGGCGCACGAGAAAGCCGGCGGTGGGATCTCCCACCGCCGGCTTTCTCGTGCTCAGTGGCTGCCGGAGTGCGCGGTGTGGTCCTGGCCCTCCTCGAGGTCGCCGCCGAGCGTGGCGCGCAGGGTGGTCACCGTCTTGGTCTCGCCGACGGCGATCCACTTGCGGCCGACGAGGTAGTGACCGCCGTAGTCCTTCGCCCCGTTGATCCACTCGCGCTGGCCGCGGTCGGTGGCGAAGGTCGCCAGGATGAACTTGCCGTCGGCGTCGCTCTTGCGGCACGAGGCCTGGCGGATCTCGTCGGCGTCGATCTGGATGGTCGGATCGCAGCCCACCTCGGCGGCCAGGTGCTCGAGGCTGCCGGTCGCCGTCTCCGGTACGGCGGCCTTGTCGTCATCGCCACCGGAGCCGCAGCCGGTCAGTACAAGAGCCGCCGCGGCGACCGCGAGCATCGATCGGGTCAACCTCATCTGTTCCTCCGGAACCTTCCCATGGGCCTGGGTGCCCGTCCCCTTCCATACGGCTGCGGGGCAAGGTGTGCTCAAATCCGCTGTCTCCCTGGGCACACCCGTGCGAGAGTATGCCGGTGAACGAGGACTGGGAACAGCAGATCACGGCCGCCTGGGCCACCTTCGACGAGTACCCCGAGGACCGGGCCGCCGACTTCCGGGCGGTGATCGACGCCCTTGTCGCCGAGCTTCCCGAGGGCAGCGCGGACGGCCCCTTCGAGCGGGCCTGTGCCTGGGACTCGACCGGACACTCCGACAAGGCGGCCCCGCTGTACCGCGAGGCGCTGGCGCTGGGCCTGAGCGGCTACAAGGGCCGCCGCGCCAAGATCCAGCTGTCCAGCTCGCTGCGGAACATCGGACAGGCCGAAGAGGGCGTCAAGCTGCTGACACCCGAACTCGACGCCCCTTCAGACGAGTTGGACGACGCCGTACGAGCGTGTCTGGCACTGTGCCTGTCCAGCCTCGGCCGGGACCGCGAGGGCCTCTCCCTCGTCCTGGGCGCGCTGGCCCCCCATCTGCCGCGCTACCAGCGGTCGATGGCCAACTACGCGCGGGCGCTCGTCGAGCCGGAGCATCCGTCCGGGAGCTGAGCCACCCGGACGGTGGTGACCAACCAACGATTCGCTCGTTTTGCTGAACGTGCAGCCACAGGATGTCGCCCCGCCCCCCGCACCCGCCTCTCCCGAGCCGTTCGTGGACGTCGAACAGGCCGAGGCCGCGCTCGTCGAGCACTACCCACGGCTCGTCCGGCTCGCCTATCTGGTGCTGCCGCCGAGCCTGGGCCGCAACCGGCGGGTCCTGACCGCGCACGCCCTCACCCAGCGCGCCCTGCCCCGGGGCCGTGCCTCGACGCCCGTCATCCCGGCCCAGTCGACCGGCCGCGACGGCGACCCCGGCTACGCCCTCGTCCGGCTCCAAGTGCTGCGTACGGCACTGGAGGCGGGCCTGCCGCTCTCCTTCACGGCGTGGCCCAAGCGCTCCCAGCTGCCGCCGCTGCTCCCCCAGGTGCGGGGCCTCAGGCTCTTCCCCCGCTCGGGCGGGGCCGATGAACTGGCCCTGGACCAGAGGCTGTCCGCCCTGTCCGGCCCGGCCCGCGCCGCGTATGTGCTGCGCGGTCTGGAGCGGCTCCCGGACGGCGAGGTCCGCCGGGTGCTTACGGCGGCCGGTGTGGCGGAGCCTGACGAGGCGCTGGAGGAGGCCGACACCGTCCCGGCGCAGTACCCGCTCCTCGACTCCGCCGAGTTCGACCCCTGCTCGCTCCAGGCCCGGCCCACCGACCTGATGCGGCGCCGGCAGCACATGAAGGCAGCGCTCGCCGCCGCTCTGGCGGTCACCGTGTGCGGGGCGCTGCTCGGCCTGCCCGGTGACGGCTGGGGGCCGGACGGCGCGGCCGCTCCCGCGTACGCCCAGAACCCGGCCGCCCAGGCCGCCCTCGACCCGGGCCGGGTGACGAGGGTCCCGGCCACCGCCTGGCAGGCCGCCTCGCGCAACGACTTCTCCGTGTGGCCCGCCCGCGGCGACCTCACCGACGACACCGCGCTGCTGCGCCGCGCGCTCGCCGTCTGGGCCCGCCCCGGCGAGACGGTGCAGGTCTCCGCGACCCCCGGCACCCCGTCCGGCGGCCCCTCGGGACCGGCCCAGCTCCTGTACGCCGGGAACGTCGACAACGCGCGCGTGGTGATCCTCTACGACGGTCTGCGCATCGCCCGTTACGCCGAGCCGAAGGACGGTACGCAGGGCGCGGCTCTCGACTTCGCGCGGGTCGACGGGGCGACGTCGGCCGAGGCGAGCGCGGTCGTGCTGGGCCGGGCCGACGGCAATGTCCGCTATCTCATGGCGCCTTGGGTGACGAAGGCCGCCGAGCGGGACCTGCTGAAGCCCTCCGCGGGCGCGATGGCCCTCACCCTGACCGACGGGGTGACCTCGCCGCTGGCCGGCCCCGCCCAGCAGACCACCGGCTGCACGTCCTGGAACGTCCTCCAGCTGACCGACCACGGCGGCACCCGGCTGATGAGCGACCTCGGCGAACTGGTCCCGGCCCGGCTGACCACCGGCCGCCCCGGCGCGCTCCAGGAGGTGTCCGGCGCGGAGGCGCTGCGCACCTGGGCGCCGTACGCCTGCTCCCTGTCGGCGATGCGCTCGGCGGGCGTGCGGACGGTGAACGCGTGGCCCTACGCCGAGCAGCGGCTGCCCGACGCGAGCGGTGCCGCGGACTGGATGTGCACGCGCGCCGAGACCTGGCGTGGCGGCGGCACCCGTGTGCTGGCGCAGTTCCGCACACCGGGCGGGACGTACGGGGCGGTCGCGGCGAAGGCCGAGAACGTCCCGGCGTGCGGACCGCGGGACCCGCATGTGCTGGCGGGTGTGCTGTGGAAGTCGGAGGCGGGCAACTGGTATCTGCTGGCGGCCGGCAGCAAGGACACGGCGTCGATCGGCGCGACGGGTGCGGTCAGTGGCTCCGCCCGGGGCAACCTGCTGACCGTGAAGACGAAGGAAGGCGCGCAGGCCGGGCTGAAGGGGACGCTGGAGGACGGGCGGTCGATCAACGGGCTGCGGTAGACCGGAAGCGGGCGGGTCGGGAACGGGCTTGCTGACACTGACGTAAACAAGAGCGTGCACGAGGGTTCCCGGAAGGCCTACCCGTCAGTACATTGACGCCATGTCTAACACGCCGGACCGGGTGCCGCTCAAGGCGCGGAAGGTGTCCTTCGCCTGGGAGGACACCCCGCTGCACTGGGTGCCCGGCGATCCCTTCACCACGCACACCATCAACGTGCTCCACCTTCTGCTGCCGGCCGGCGAGCGCTGGTTCGTGCACGTCTACAAGCAGGTGCTGCCGCTCGTCCGGGACGAGCGGCTGCGCGAGGACGTCATCGGGTTCATCGGCCAGGAGGCCATGCACTCGCAGGCCCATGACGAGGTGCTGCCGCATCTGAAGGAGCTGGGCCTCGATCCGACGCCCTACACCGCGCAGATCGACTGGTTCTTCGAGAAGCTGCTCGGCGACCGGACCCTCCCGCCGGGCAGGGCCCGCAAGTGGTGGCTCCTGGAACGCGTGGCCCTCATCGCCGCCATCGAGCACTACACCGCCTTCCTCGGCGACTGGGTGCTGAACGCCGAGGAGCTGGACCGGCGGGGCGCCGATCCCACCATGCTGGACCTGCTGCGCTGGCACGGCGCCGAGGAGGTCGAGCACCGCTCGGTCGCCTTCGACCTCTTCCAGCACGTGGACGGCAGCTACCGGCGCCGGGTGCGCACCTGGGCCACGGCGTTCACGACGCTGGTGTTCCTGTGGCAGCGCGGGGCCCGTTTCTTCATGGCGAACGACCCGACGCTGGCCGACGGGAAGGCGAGCTTCAAGGACTTCCACGTCCGGGGGCGGCGCGGTGTGCTGCCCGGGACCGGCGACATGCTCAGGTCGATACCGCGCTATCTGAGCCGCGGCTACCACCCCTCCCAGGAGGGGTGCACCGAGCAGGCCGTCGCCTATCTCGCCTCCTCCCCCGCCGCGGTCGCGGCCCTCGCGGCCGAGAAGGGGGTCGCGTGATGCCGAAGCCGCTGACCGTCGCGCTCGTCGCGGGGGCCGCCCTCCTCACCCGCCGGGCGATGCGCCGCCGTATCCAGGCCTCGCCGCTGTGGCCGATGCCCGCGCTGGACGAGCCGGTCTCCGGGCGGCCCCGGTCGCGGGCGCTGCGGCTGCTGGTGGCCGCGCGCGAGGAGGTCGCCGACGGGGTCGTACAACTACGCCTGGAGGGAAGGGACTTGCCGCGCTGGGAGCCCGGTGCGCACCTGGACCTCGTCCTGCCGTCGGGCCTTGTCCGGCAGTACTCGCTGTGCGGGGACCCGGCGGACACCTCCTCGTACACGGTGGCGACCCGGCTGGTGGCGGACGGGCGGGGCGGCTCGCGCGAGGTGCACGAGCAGGTGGCCGAGGGCATGGAGCTGGAGGTGCGCGGGCCGCGCAACCGCTTCCCGCTCGTCGAGGCGTCGTCGTACGTGTTCGTCGCGGGCGGCATCGGGATCACACCGATCCTGCCGATGCTGCGGGCGCTGCCGGACGGGGCGGAGTGGCGGTTGCTGTACTGCGGGCGGTCACGGGAGTCGATGCCGTTCGTGGTGGAGCTCGAGGAACTGGACCAGGTGACCGTCGTGGCCGGTGCGCCCGAACTCGGCGCGCTGGACGTGCCCGAGGGGGCCGCCGTCTACTGCTGCGGTCCGGAAGGGCTCATGGCTGCGGTCGAGGAGCGGTTCCCGCAGGTGCGTCTGGAGCGGTTCACACCCCGGGCCACCGCGCCGGGTGCCGCCTTCGAGGTCGAACTCCGGCGCAGCGGGCGGACGCTGGCGGTCCCGGCGGACTCCTCCGTACTGGCCGCCGTGCGCCGGGAACTGCCGGACACCCTCTACTCCTGCGAGCAGGGTTTCTGCGGGACCTGCCAGCAGCGGGTGCTGGAGGGCGAGGTGGACCACCGGGACGAGCTGCTGACGGACGCGGAGCGCGGTGACTCGATGCTGATCTGCGTTTCGCGCGCGCGAAGTGAGCGAATTGTGCTGGATATGTGAACACCCGTGTCCGGACCGGGCCGTTCCGGGCCGGATCCGATCGGTAAGGTGTTCGCATGACTACCGGGGTACGGCGAAGAATGGGAGTCGAGGAGCGGCGGCAGCAGCTGATCGGCGTTGCCCTCGAACTGTTCAGCCAACGCTCGCCCGACGATGTCTCCATCGACGAGATAGCGACTGCGGCAGGCATCTCCCGCCCGCTGGTCTACCACTACTTCCCCGGCAAACTCAGCCTCTACGAGGCCGCGTTGAAGCGTGCGGCCGACGATCTGGCGGACCGGTTCGTGGAGGCGCGGGAAGGGCCGCTGGGCACGCGGCTGCTGCGGGTGATGCGGCGGTACTTCGACTTCGTGGACGACCACGGGCCCGGTTTCGCGGCCCTGATGCGGGGCGGCCCGGCCGTCGGCTCCTCGGCGACCAACGCGCTCATCGACTCCGTGCGGCAGGCCGCGTATGACCAGATCCTTTCGCATCTGCGGGTGGAGAAGCCGCCCGCGCGACTGGAACTGGTCATCCGCTCCTGGATCTCGCTCGCCGAGTCGACCGCGCTGATCTGGCTGGACGGCCGGCGCATCCCGCGCGGCGAGCTGGAGGTGCAGCTCGTGCACGACTTCGCGGCACTGGCCGCGGTGAGCGCGGCCCACGACGAGGAGATGGCCGCGCTGCTGCGCCACATGCTCAGGGACGAGCCCACCGACGGCCCCTTCACCGACCTGGCGGCCCGGCTGATCGCGCTGGCGTCCTAGAGCACGGCCTTGGTGTAGGAGGCGTCCAGGTCGCGCACCTCGGCGGAGAGGTGCACGGTGAGGCCGTCCTCGGGCCCGACGTGCTTGCACAGCAGTTCCATGACGGCCTCGGTGAGCTTGGCCTTGGTCTCGTCCGACCGTCCGGCGAGCAGGGCGATCGTGACGTTCACGATCGCGTGGTTCTCCTTCTCGCCGCCGACCGCCTCGTCCTCGGTGCGCAGCACCCGGGTCTTGCACGCCTCGAGCTTCGCGGCCGCCGTCTCGACGACGACCGGGTGCAGCGCCAGGGCGAACCCCTCCCAGTCGACACCGTCGAGATACGGGGAGCGTTCGATGGTGATCTGCGGCATGAGGACTCCTGTTCTAGGTCGACGAGGGCACCCTAACCGTCGTACCGGAGCCCTCACAGGGCCGTCTCACCCCAGCCGCAGCGCCAGCATCGCGATGTCGTCCTCCCGGTCGTGGCCGAAGGAGGCCAGAAGGGTGTCGCACAGGGCGTCCAGGCCGGGCAGGGAGCCGACGGCGGCCGCGCGGAGGTGCTCCATCGAGGCCGAGAGGTCGACGCCCCGGGTCTCGATCAGGCCGTCGGTGACCATGAGAAGCCGGTCGGTGGGTTCGAGGAAGAGCTCGGTGACCGGCGGGTGGGGCAGTCCGACTCCGAGCAGCGGACCGGCCGCCTTGACGTAGTCGGCGCTGCCGGTGTCCCGGACGATCAGCGGGGGGATGTGTCCCGCGTTGGCGATCCGGGTGCGCCCGGTGCCGGGGTCGATCAGTGCCAGACAGACCGTGGCCGTGAGCTCGGGGTGGTAGCGCTGGAGCATCCGGTCCAGGCGCTCCGCGAGCACGGCCGGGTCGCTGTCCTCGACGGCGTAGGCGCGCAGCGCGTGCCGGATCTCCACCATGACGGTCGCCGCGTCCAGCGAGTGTCCGACGACGTCGCCGACCGCGGCGAGCACGCCCTCGTCGGTACGCAGCGCGGCGTAGAAGTCGCCGCCGATCTCGGTCTCCGGGGAGGCGGGCACATAGCGGACCACGACGTCCATGCCCGGCAGCTCGGGCAGCCGGTGCGGCTGGGGCAGGAAGCTGTGCTGGAGCGTGAGGGCGACATGCCGCTCCACCTGGTACATGAGCAGCGGTTCCGCGGCGAACGCGGTGGCCTGGGTCAGCTGGGCCAGCAGGCTCTCGCGCTCGGGGCCCAGCCGCCGCATCCCGCGCGCGGGCGCGGCCAGGCACACCGTGGCCCTGCCGTCCTGCGTACGGACGAGCGCCAGCCGGGCGTCGTGCTCCACGCCGGGCCGGAAGTACCCGGCCGGCCACAGCGGCGAGGGCACCGTCGTGAGCTGTACGCCGGCGGCCTGTCCCCGGGTGAGCCGCTGCAGCAGAGCGGCCACCGCCCGGTCGGCCCCCTCGTCCGGCAGGGCGACGGGAACGCGGTCCCGGGACAGGCCGCGGTACAGCCGGTCGTCCTGGTCCAGGACGAAGACGGCGGCGGGGGTGCCGGTGACCCGCGAGATGCCCTCGGCGGCCGCGTCGGTGAGTTCCGGCAGGGAGCGCGCCGCCTGGATGGTGACGATCGTCTCCGACAGCAGGGTCAGCCGTCGTACCAGCGCCCGGTCGTCGGCCCGCACCTGGGCGTTGCGCACGGCGGCCCGGACCACGGCCTCGATCTCCAGGGGCTCGGCCGGCACCTTCAGATAGGCCTCGAATCCCGCGTCCAGGCCCTCGCAGCAGTCGACCGGCGCCACGTTGGCGGCGGAGAAGTGCACGACGGGCAGCGCGGCCGTGTGCGGACGCTCCTTGAAGAGGCGGCACAGATCGAAACCGCTCATGTCCGGCAGGCCCACGTCGACGAGGGCCACGTCCGGCAGGGTGCCCTTGCGCAGCCGGTCGTCGAGTTCGGCGAGCGCCTCGTGGCCGCTGGCGACCGGAACGACCCGGTGGCCCGCACGGCTCAGCAGGGTGCCCATGGCGTATCGGCTTGCCTCCGCATCGTCCACGACCATCACGGTCGTGCCGGTCGGGTCTCCGTTGACGTCCATGTGTTCAGCCCTTGGACAGCACGATGGGGCAGACCCGGATCCGGGTCTGCCCCACCAAGGTAATGCCCTTGTCAGTACTTGCGGGAGAATACGGCCACAGTCCGCCCCGGAACGGCGAAGGTGCCCGAAACCCGCTCGTAGGATGATTCCTTGACGGTAGAGTCCGCGCCCGCCGCCTGGACCGCGTGCAGCGCGTACGCCGTGCCTGCCAGGGCCGCCACCCGCTGCTCCTGGGCCTGCGGGGTCGCGTTGAACACCACGACGAGGTCACCGAGTTCCATGGTGATCACGCCCGGCGTCTCCTCCTTGCCCGACAGCGGGAAGGACAGCTTCGACTGCACCTGTGCGGCCGTGCCGAGGGAGAACACGCTCTCCGTCGAACGGATCTTCAACAGGTCCCGGTACGCCGCCGAGGTCCCCTCGATCTGCGGGCAGCCCACCTTCACCGAACCCAGCAGGGGCTTGGCGAAGGACCACTTGGACTCGTTGTCGGCCGCCATCGGCAGCCCGCGTCCGAAGCCGTTGCCGTCCGCGCAGCTCCAGTGGATGGCGTTGAACCAGTCGCCGCTGTCGTAGGAGTTGCGGTCCAGGGACTTGGAGCGCAGCAGGTCGGTGCCCGCCTGGGAGAGCGACGGGCCCTGCGAGAGGGTCGCGGTCGCCATGGCGAGGACCTGCATCCGGGCGCGGTCGTCCGCTCCGGTCGTGGCGGGCAGCTTGTACGTCAGCGCGTCGAACAGCGACTCGTTGTCGTGCGCGTCGGCGTAGGCGAGGGCGTCGCCGGGCGCGTCCGCGTACCCGGCGGGCCGGCCGTTGTAGTCGACCTCGGCGCCGGTGACCTCCTTGCCGTCGGTGTCGGTGAACGCATACGTCGCGAGGTTGCCGCTCAACCCGACCTTGATGAGGTCCTGGTAGTGCAGCAGACGGGCCTTCTGCTCGGCCGTGGTGCCGTTGTTCTTCGAGGCGTTGGGGTCGGTGTAGAGCCCGGACGCGAAGCCCTGGACGCCGGGGTCCTCGTCGAAGGGGCCGCCGCCGCGCACCGCGTCACGGGCCCGGTCGGAGAAGGTGGCGATGCCGGTTCCGGCCATGTTCTGCTGGGTGGCCTGGACGAAGCGGGCGTCGTCGGCGATCTCCCCGAAGTTCCAGCCCTCGCCGTACAGGATGATCTTCTTGCCGTCGACGCCGTCCCTGGCGAGGGTCAGTCCGTCCAGGGCCTTGCGGACCGCCAGGATGTTGGCCTTCGGGTGGTGGCCCATGAGGTCGAAGCGGAAGCCGTCGACCTTGTACTCCTTGGCCCAGGTGACGATCGAGTCGACGACCAGCTTGCCCATCATGGCGTTCTCGGGTGCCGTGTTGGCGCAGCAGGTGCTGTTGGCGACCGAGCCGTCGGCGAGGAGCCGCTGGTAGTAGCCGGGGACGACCTTGTCGAGGACGCTGGTGTCGGCCTGCCCACTGGACGTCGTGTGGTTGTAGACGACGTCCATGACGACCCGCAGGCCGTCCTCGTTCAGGGACTTGACCATCTCGCGGAACTCGACCGTGCGTCCGGTGCCGTCGGGGTCGGTGGCGTAGGAGCCCTCGGGGACCGTGTAGTGGTACGGGTCGTAGCCCCAGTTGTAGGCGTCCTTCGCGGCCGCCTTCGCGACACACTCCTGCTGCTTGTCGGAGTCGGCCGCGTAGGAGGCCAGATCGCAGTCGGGGGTCGCCTGGTCGGACTTCTTCTCCGGGATGGTGGCGATGTCGAACGCCGGGAGGAGATGGACGTAGGAGGTGCCCGACTTCGCGAGCTCCTTCAGGTGCTTGGAGCCGTCGCTGTTCTTGTCGGCGAAGGCGAGGTAGGTACCCGGGTCACTGGCCGTCCTGTCCGCGACGGAGAAGTCCCGGATGTGCAGCTCCTGGATCTGGGCGTCCTTGAGCGGGACGGCCTTCGGCTTGGTGTACGTCGACCAGCCGCTCGGGGCCAGGGACTTGTCGTCCAGGTCGACGACGAGGCTGCGCTCGGAGTCCGCGGTCAGGGCGACCGAGTAGGGGTCGGTGACCTTGTTGGTGACGACCTTCCGGACGCTGGGCGCCCAGACCTTCACGACGTAGCGGTACTCCTTGCCCTTCCAGGACTTGGGGCCGGTGACGGACCAGACGCCGGTTGCGGTGTCGCGCTTCATCTTCACCGTGGAGCCGTCGAGCTCCAGGGCGACGCTCTGCGCGGTCGGTGCCCAGACGGACAGCGTCGGGCGGCCGCTCCTGTCGAACGTCGGGCCGAGGTCGGCCTTGGTCGCGGCCGGGTACAGGTCGTCGAGGACGCCGGCGATCTGCACACCGGTGGCGGCGAGCACGGCACCGTTCACGGCCCGTTGGGAGGCGACGAGCTGGCCCTTGAGGGCCTCGCGCACCCGGTCGCGGTCACGCGGGTCGACGGACCAGGCGGTGTAGTCCTTCAGGTGCGGGAACTTCTCCTTCTGGGCGTCGGTGAGGGTGGTCTTCGACAGACGGAGCCAGCGTTCGTCGTCGCTGGTCAGCGCACCGTCCTTGGCCGCGATCGAGCCGTCGCGGCTGTACAGCAGCTGGGTGGAGACCGCGGCGGCGGAGCCGTTCCAGGCGACCGTGTTCCGGTCGATCCAGACCGCCTTGGAGGTGGTCAGGTCGAGGGCGGCCGCGGAGCCCGCGGGCTGCGGGAGCAGATACTTCTCCTGGCCGTTCACCAGCCACACCTCGTGGCCGTTGGCCGTGAGGTCGAGCGACTGGTCGCTGGGCAGGTCCTTCTCGTCGCCCTTGTGCAGGATGTAGCTGAGGCTGGTGGCCCCGTCGGTGAGCGGTACCTCGTAGACCGCGCCATAGGCGTCAGTCTTCACCGGTTCGAGGGGCTTCGACCAGTCCGTGGGGTTCGCGGCGCCCGTCCAGACGTGCAGTCCCCAGCCGTCGTAGTTCCCGTCGGCCCGGTGGTAGTGCAGGACCGCCTTGGTCTTGTCCTGCGCGGGATAGTCGGGCCTCTCGGTGACGACGTCCGCCTTGCCCTGCTCGATCCAGACCTCGCCGGTCTTGGTGACGTCGATCGTGCGGTCGGCGGAGACGTCCTTGTTGCCGTCCTTGTCGATGACGAGGAAGCCGACACCGGAGGCGCCCGGCTTCAGCTTGACGTAGGCGAAGGCACCGTAGGCGTCACGGCCGACGAAGGGGTGGCTGTCCGGCCAGTTCGTGGCCTCGCCCTCGGCGATGTCACCCCAGGCGTACAGGCCCCAGTTCGTGTAGTCGCCGTCGGTGCGCTTGTAGTGGACGATCGCGTAGTCGCGGGAGGAGGCGGTGGGGATCTCCTCGGCGGGCGGGGTGCCGGTGGTGGAGGCCGCCGTGGTGCTCGCCGTGCGTCCGGCCGCGTCGATGACAACGGCCTTGTAGCGCAGGGCCGTTCCGGCCGCCACGTCCTCGCCGATGACCTGTGTGACCTTGTACGGCGCGTGGTCGGCGGAGCCGAGCGTGCGCCACTTGCCGTTGCCGACCTGGGCGGCGAAGACGACGCGGTTGAGCTGTCCGCCGTCGACGTCGGCGCTGATCTCGACCGTGCCGGTGGCGCCGGTGGCGGGGGCCTTGAGGGTGAGCGTCGGCGCGGTGGCGGGCTTGGCGGGCTTGCCGGCCGCCTTGAGGACGATCGCGGAGCCGGCGGGGACGGTGACGGTGAGCTTCTTGTCGGCGTCGCTCCTGAGGGAGGCGTCACCGCCGTAGATTCCCTTGAACGCCATCCCCGCCGAACCGGTCGCGAACGTCGCCGACTTCGCCTCACCGGCGTTGTTGAAGGCGACCACGTACTCGGTGCCCGTCTTGGTGTCGGTGCGCGAGAAGGCGTAGACCCCGCTGCCGTCGGCCGCGTAGCGCTCGGTCTGGACGCCGTCGGTGAGGGCGGGGTTGGCCTTGCGGAGCTTGGACAGCGCGGCGATCTGCCGGTACAGCGGCGCGCCCGTGTCGTACGCGTCGCTCGCGTGCGTACGGTCGGTGCCGATCTCGTCGTCGTCGAGGTAGTCGGCCGTCTTCGACGCGAACATGGTCTGGCGGGCGTCCTTGTCGCCGCCGGCGCCGGTGAAGCCCTGCTCGTCGCCGTAGTAGACGACCGGGTTGCCGCGGCTGAGGAACATCAGCTCGTTGGCGAGCTTGTCCTTGGCGAGGAGTTCGGCGTCGGTCGCCTTCGGGTTGTCCTGGTTCAGGAAGTACCCGATGCGGCCCATGTCGTGGTTGCCGAGGAAGGTGACCTGCTCGTACGCGTTGGCCTTGTCGGTCGTGTACTTGTAGTCGTCGCCGAAGACGGAGGCCAGCTTCTGCGCGCTGCCGCCCTGGGAGGCGTACTGCCGTGCCGCTTCCTGGAAGGGGAAGTCGAGCGTGGCGTCGAGGCGGCCCTGGGTGACGTACGGCGAGGTGATCGACGTGTCGGCGGAGTAGACCTCGCCGAACATGAAGAAGTCGTCGCGGCCGTGCCTGGCCGCGTAGGCGTCGAGGGCGGTGGCCCACTGGGTCCAGAACTCCACGTTGACGTGCTTCACGGTGTCGATGCGGAAGCCGTCGATGTCGAAGTCGCGGACCCACTTCTCGTAGATCTTCTCCATGCCGCTGACGACCTCGGGACGCTCGGTCCACAGGTCGTCGAGGCCGGAGAAGTCGCCCTGCTCGGAGCTCTCACCGGCGAAGGTGGAGTCCCCGCGGTTGTGGTACATCGTCGGGTCGTTGAGCCACGACGGGACCTTGGTGTTCTTCTTCGCGGCGGTGACGGTCGGCGTGCGCGGGAAGGAACCGGAATCGACGTCCGGGAAGTCCCCGGTGCCCGCGTAGTCGGTGTCGTCGAAGGGCTCGCCGTCCTTGGTCAGGTACGGGAACGCGCCCTTGGAGAGGTAGTCGTAGGACTTCTCCTCGTAGTCGACGACATCGGCCGTGTGGTTGGTGATGACGTCGAAGTAGACCTTCATGCCCTTGGCGTGGGCCTTGGAGATGAGGGTCTCCAGGTCCTTGTTGGTGCCGAAGTGCGGGTCGACCTGGGTGAAGTCGGTGATCCAGTAGCCGTGGTAGCCGGCGGAGGCGTCGCTCCCCGTCCCCTGTACGGGCTGGTTCTTGAAGATCGGGGCCATCCAGATGGAGGTGGTGCCCAGATCCTTGATGTAGTCGAGCTTCCTGGTCAGGCCCTTGAGGTCGCCGCCCTGGTAGAAGCCCTTGTCGGTGGGGTCGTACCCGGTGGCGAGACGGGTGCCCGTCAGTCCGCCCTTGTCGTTGCCGGTGTCGCCGTTGGCGAAGCGGTCCGGGAGGACGAAGTAGAACTGCTCGCGCGTGGAGTCGTGCCGGGCGGGTGCCGAGGCGAGTTTGGCGTCGGAGGGGGGCGGCGGCGGGGTGTCCGCCCGCGCCGCGAGGGGTTGGACGAGCGCTGCGGCCAGCGCGGTCACGGTGACCGCGGCGACCCGTCCGGCATGGGCGGAACGACGCCTCGACGGCGACGGCCATCTCGGTATCACAGATGGACTCCTTGCGATTGCGGCGGCTCTACGTGGGTCCGACCCCGCGCGAAACGTATCGCCGCCGTAATGCTTACAGCAAGAGTCGTGAAAGTAACGGAAAGAACTTTCAACAAGGGGAGTTGGTCCGCGTCAGCGGCCCGGGCGCATATTCGGTCGCCCCATGGGGTCGCCCCTGGCTACCGTCCCCGCATGGAGCAGGAACCGCCCCTCGTTCGCGACCTCTACCCGGAGCTCGTCGCCGAACTCGCCGCCCTCCTGACGGAGGAGGGGGAACACTGGCTGGCCATCTGCGTGTGGGACGTCCGGATGGTCGGCGAGTGCGGCTGCGGCGACGACTTCTGCCAGAGCATCCGGACGGCGGAGCATCCGGGCGGACAGCCGTACGGTCCGGGCCATCGCTGCGTGCCGCTGCTGCCCTCGAAGGGCGATCTGATCCTGGACGTGGTGTACGGGCGGATCATGTACATCGAGGTACTGGGACGGCCACCCATGCGCCGTGGCGGGGGTGGCCGTCCTGAGGGTGGAGCGGTTCAGCAGCCGGTCTTGCCGGCGTAGATCGCGAGCGCGGTGTTGGCGCCGAGGGTGGCGGTGAACTGGCCGCTGGAGTTCACGGTCACCGTCGTGTTGTTCTGCACGTTGCAGTACGTGCCCGCCGCCAGGGACGTCTGGTACGTACGACTCAGGCTGCCCGACTCGTGGTTGATGGCCACGAACCCCTTGCCGCCCCGGCCGAAGGCGATCGCGTCGCCGCCGTTGTCCCACCAGTTGGTGACCGACTGACCGCGGGTCGCGTTGCGGAAGGCGACCATGCGGAGGATCTCCGGCCAGGCGTGCTGGCACTTCCAGCCGTCCTGCCAACAGGCGTTCACCGAGCCGCCGTTGGGCGGGCCCGCGTCCGTGCTGGACCACTCGTAGCCGGAGTTGATGTCCGGGGCGCCGTACGGGTGGGCGAGCATGAAGACGTTGGCCAGCGTGTAGTTGGCGCCGTCCTTGTAGTTCAGGGTGCTGCCGTTGCGCTCGGTGTCGTGGTTGTCGACGAAGACCCCGGCGACGGAGCTGCTCATGTAGCCCCAGCCCTCGCCGTAGTTCTTCAGGTAGGCGAGGTTCTCGTTGTTGAAGACGCGCTTGAGGTCGTAGGCGTAACGGAACTCCTGGACGTCACCGTTGCCCGTGTACTCGGTGGGCTGGACGGCCTCGCCGCTGCCGTAGATGGCCTCCTGCTTCCAGTACACCGAGGTGTTGCTGAGCCGGGACTTGATGTTGGCCAGGTCGGTCGCCGGGATGTGCTTGGCCGCGTCGATGCGGAAGCCGTCGACGCCATGGCCGAGCAGGGTGTTCATGTACCCGGCGATGGCGGCGCGGACGTACTCCTCACCGGTGTCCAGGTCGGCGAGGCCCACGAGCTCGCAGTTCTGGACGTTGGCACGGTTGGTGTAGTCGCCGATGGTGGACGTGCAGTCGTCCATGTCGGCCGCGGAGTACAGGCCCGGGTAGTTGTACTTCGTGTACGACGAGCCGCCGGTGTCGGTACCGCTGCCCGCGGACATGTGGTTGATGACGGCGTCGACGACGACCTTCACCCCCGCGTTGTGGCAGGTGGTCACCATGTTCCGGAAGGCGGTGGCGTCACCGAGACGCCCGGCGATCTTGTAGCTCACCGGCTGGTACGAGGTCCACCACTGCGAGCCCTGGATGTGCTCGGCGGGCGGGGAGACCTGGACATAGCCGTAGCCGGCGGGGCCGAGGGTATTGGTGCACTCCTTGGCGACCGAGGCGAAGTTCCACTCGAAGAGGACGGCGGTGACGTCCTTGGTGCCGGGCGGGGAGGCCGAGGCGGCTGTGGGGGCCAGGACGGCGGCCGCGGTGGCGAGCGCGGTGGCCGCGGCGGCGGCGGATGCGGACCATCTCGATATCACGTGGGGGCTCCTTGCGTGACGGCCGGGCGTCTTTGCCCGGCGCCGGCGAGAACGTACCGCTAACGAAAGGTTTACAGCAAGGTGCTTGAAACTCATAGCAAGAACTTTCATCCGCAACCTTGACGTGCCCTGCTCAACTCCCGCACGCTCACGAGTTGTTGAACGCAGCCCCTTCTTCCCCGGAGCCGCCGATGACCGCCAGACACCGTCCCCCGGGTGTCCTCCGCCGTGCCGCGACCACCGCGGCCGCCGGTGCCCTCGCACTGGCCGGCGCGACAGCGCTGCCCGCGACACCCGCCCAGGCGGACGCCACGACCTCCGGCGATGTGATCGCCAACCTCTGGTCCTACAACTGGAACTCGGTCGCCTCCGAGTGCACGGACGTGCTCGGCCCCGACGGCTACGGCGCGGTGTGGGTCGCACCGCCGGCGGAGTCGCTGAAGCAGTCCAGCTACTACTGGTGGGACGTCTACCAGCCCTACTCGTACAACCTCAGCGGCCGCTTCGGGACGGCGGCGCAGTTCGCCTCGATGGTGGACGCCTGCCACGACGCGGGCGTGAAGGTGTATACGGACACGGTGATCAACCACACCGCCGCGCAGACCGGCACGGGCTACAACGGCACGACGATCACCAACAAGTACGACACCCCCGACTGGGATCCGGACGACTTCCACACGTCGGCCGAGTGTGGTGACTCCGACCTGATCATCGACGACTGGTCGAACCTCGCCGAGATCCAGAACTGTGAACTCCTCGGCCTGCCGGACCTGGAGACGGAGGACGACGACGTCCGCTCGGGCATCGCGGCCTACCTCAACAAGCAGATCGCGCTGGGCGTGGACGGTTTCCGGATCGACGCGGCGAAGCACATGCCGGTGGCGGACCTGAACGCGATCCGGGCGAAGCTGAACACGACGACAGCCGGTTCGGCGCCGTACATCTTCCAGGAGGTGTACCCGGGTTCGACGCCGGCCGCCTCCGACTACTACTCCGCGGGTGACGTCCTGGACTTCGGCTACGCGAGCAAGCTGAAGTCGTCGTTCCAGGGCAATGTGTCCGACCTGGACTCCCTGCCCTCGTCCGGTGCGCTGCCCCCGGCGAACTCGGTGTCCTTCGTGACGAACCACGACACCGAGCGCAACGGACTGCACATGAGCTACAAGGACGGCGACACCTACCGGCTGGCCAACGTCTTCCAGCTCGCCTACAAGTGGTCCACCCCGACGGTCTACTCGGGCTTCGCGTTCTCCTCCTCGGACCAGGCCCCGCCGAACTCCGGCGGCTTCGTGACCGACACGGACTGCGCCGGCGGCTGGTACTGCCTCCAGCGGGACACCGCGATCACCGGCATGGTGAAGTGGCACAACGCGGTGGGTTCGGCGTCGGTGTCCAACTGGTCGACCAAGTCGTCCGGCGTGATCGGCTTCGGGCGGGGCACGGCGGGCTACGTGGCCATCAACAACGGCTCGGCGGCGGCGACGTACACCTTCGCGACGGGCATGGCGGACGGCACGTACGCGAACGTCGTCGACAACGGCGCGACGACCGTGACCGTGTCGGGCGGCAGCGCGACGCTCACCATCCCCGCGAAGGGCGCGATCGCCTTCTACGACGGTGAGTTCACCCCGTGCACGACGTGCGAGGACGATGACGACGAGACCTCGACGGTGACGGCGACGTTCAACGAGTACGCGGCGACGACGTCCGGCCAGGACGTGTACGTGGTCGGCTCGATCGCGGCACTGGGTTCATGGGACACGTCGAAGGCGGTGAAGCTGTCGTCGTCCGGTTACCCGGTCTGGTCGGGGGCGGTGAGCGTGCCGGTGAACACGTCGTTCGAGTTCAAGTACGTGAAGAAGGACAGCTCCGGGAACGTCACATGGGAGTCCAACGCCAACAGAGCTGCCGCCACGACCACTTCGGCGATCGCACTGAACAACTCCTGGAACGTGCCGAGCGCGGGCGCCACCGACGTGACCTTCAATGTCACCGCCACGACCGACCTGGGCACGAACGTCTACGTGGTCGGCTCCATCGCCGCCCTCGGTTCCTGGAACACGGCTGACGCGATCCCGCTGTCGTCGGCCTCGTACCCGACGTGGAGCAAGCCGGTGATCGTGCCCAGGAGCACAGCCTTCGAGTACAAGTTCATCAAGAAGAACAGCTCCGGGGCCGTGACCTGGGAATCCGGCGCCAACCGCGCGTACACGACGGGCGGTTCGTCGGGCTACAGCACCAGCGACACCTGGAAGTGACCCGTCCCTGACCCGAAGAGACCGCTCGGTCAGTGAGCGGTCTCTTCGGCCGGCGGCTGCGGCGGTCCGTCTGCGGTGATGTCGGCCAGCAGAAGGCGGGCCGGCCGGAGGCGCGGGTGCTCCGGATGCAGAGACCGTTCGCAGTCGGTCAGCGCCTGGCGGGCTGCCGCTTCCGCCTCTCTCCGGTGTCCCAGACCGTGCAGGGCGGCAGCCGTGCCCATGGCCAGTCTCCCGCTCTGCTCCCGGACCCGGGGCGGGGCGAACCGACGTGCCTCGGTGAGCGCTTCGGCGTGACGCCCTTGGGCGTTCAGCTCGTCGACCAGGCCACAGTGCAGGGCGACGAGCGAGCGTCCCTCGGCGCGGGGCAGATTTCCTCGGGCGATGTTCTCGGCCTCCTCGTGGCGGGCCTGTCCGGACAGCGCGTCGACGAGGCCGGCCAGCACGGACAGCTCCAGGCGCCACACCTGCGTCAGATGCTTGAGCCGCTCCACTTCGCGCAGGAGGGCCGCCCCTTCCGCCTCGGCCTCACCGAAGCGCCGCTCGCCGTTGAGGACCACCATGCGGTTCCTGCGCACACCCAGCAGGAGCAGCCGGTACGGTCCGGCGGTGTCGTGCAGCTCCGCCGCGAGGGATTCCATCTCGTCCAGCACCCGCGCCCCGCGCCCGTGGCCGCACGCCGCGGCCGTGGCCATGAACCTGGCGAACTGCCCCAGGACAAGACCCCGGGGACGCTTGCGCAGGCGTTCCGCTTTCGCCTGGAGCGCCCTGGCCTCGGCCTCGACCTCTTCGTACGCGTCCTTGTCCCAGAGCTCGGAGAGGCGCTCCATGTCAGCCCCGTCCTGCGGGTTTCCCCGTACCGCCCATGCGATGTTCACAGGTGGTGAGGCTACGTGAGGACGCATGCCGGGCACAGACTCGGTCGGCGGCCCGCACCGGAAAGGGCCCGCCGCCTCAGCAGGCAGCGGGCCCTTTCCGGGGAGGTCGACCGTCAGGCCGTCGTCCACCACACCGTCGTGTCCGAGGGGACCTTCGTCTCGCCGTCCGCCTCCGCGATCTCACCGCTGGTGAGCAGGACGCGGCCGTAGGAGGGGGTCGTGACCGACTCGCCGCTGGTGTTGGCGACGCAGACGAACTCGCCGCGGCGGAAGGCGAGTACGCCCTCGGGAGCGCGGAGCCACTCCACCGACTCACCGGCGCCCAGGTCCGGCTGGGAGCGACGCAGACCCAGTGCCGTGCGGTACAGCTCCAGAGTCGAGCCCGGCTCGCCCGTCTGGGCCTCCACGCTCAGGTCGGCCCAGCTCGCCGGCTGGGGCAGCCAGCTGCCGCCCGCGCCGAAGCCGTACGACGAACCCTCGCGCGTCCAGGGGATCGGCACCCGGCAGCCGTCGCGGAAGCCGTCCTGGCCGGCGCCCCGGAAGTACGCCGGGTCCTGACGGACGTCGTCGGACAGATCCACCACGTCCGGGAGCCCCAGCTCCTCGCCCTGGTAGACGTATGCCGAGCCCGGCAGCGCCAGCATGAGCAGGGTTGCCGCCCTGGCCCGGCGCAGGCCCAGCTCCCGGTCGCCCGCCGTGCGGATCTGGGTGCCGAGGCCGGGCGGGTTGGCGAAGCGGGTCGCGTGGCGGGTCACGTCGTGGTTCGACAGCACCCAGGTCGCCGGTGCGCCCACCGGGGCCATGGCCTCCAGGGTGCGGTCCACCACCTCGCGGAGTTCCGCCGCGTCCCACGCGGTGCCCAGGTACTGGAAGTTGAAGGCCTGGTGGAGCTCGTCCGGGCGGACGTAGTTGGCGGTCCGCTCGACCGTCGGTGTCCATGCCTCGGCCACGAAGATGCGCTCGCCGGGGTACTCGTCGAGGATCGTCCGCCACTGGCGGTAGATGTCGTGCACGCCGTCCTGGTCGAAGAACGGCATGACATCGTTGCCCAGCAGCTTCAGCTGGTCGTGGTCGCCGAGGTCCGGGAGACCCTCCGCCTTCACCATGCCGTGCGCCACGTCGATGCGGAAACCGTCGACGCCCATGTCCAGCCAGAAGCGCAGGATGGAGCGGAACTCGTCGCCGACCGCGGGGTGTTCCCAGTTGAAGTCGGGCTGCTCCGGGGCGAAGAGGTGCAGGTACCACTCGCCGGGCGAGCCGTCCGGTTCGGTGACCCGGGTCCACGCCGGCCCACCGAAGATCGACTCCCAGTCGTTGGGCGGGAGTTCGCCGTTCTCGCCCTTGCCGGGGCGGAAGTGGTAGCGGTCCCGCAGGGCCGAGCCGGGGCCTTCGCGCAGGGCCCGCTTGAACCACTCGTGCTGGTCCGAGGAGTGGTTGGGGACCAGGTCGACGATGATCCGCAGGTTCAGTTCGTGCGCGTCGCGGATCAGCGCGTCCGCGTCGAGCAGGTTGCCGAACATGGGGTCCACGGCCCGGTAGTCGGCGACGTCGTAGCCGGCGTCGGCCTGCGGGGAGGCGTAGAAGGGGCTGAGCCATACGGCGTCCACGCCGAGGTCGCGCAGGTACGGGAGTCGGGAGCGTACGCCTTCCAGGTCGCCCATGCCGTCGCCGTTGCTGTCGGCGAAGCTGCGCGGATAGACCTGGTAGATCACCGCGTCCCGCCACCAGTCGCGGTGCCGGGCGACGGTGGCTACGGCGGAGGTCGGGGCCGGGTCGGCAGTGTGCTGCTGGCTCATGGCGTCCTTGCGTAACGAAGTCATCGGGTCAGGTGGGGGTACGGGGGGGCGGGTGGTGACGAGGCGGCCGCGATCACAGCGGGGTCGGATGGCAATCACGGCCGCCTCGGGTATCAGGGAGGTGTGGGGGGCAACGCCCCCCCCACAAGGGGCGCGGGGAACTGCGCGACCAGCCACGACGGCGCTGAGGCCGATCGACGGCAGAACGCCCCGCTTACCCCTTCGTTCCACCCGCGGTGAGGCCGGTCACCAGGTTCTTCTGGACGAGGTAGAAGAACACCGACACCGGTATCGAGATCAACACCGCGGTCGCAGCCATCAGGTTGCGCTGCGAATCGTGCTCACTCACAAAGCTCTGCAGACCGACCGCGAACGTGTACTTCGTGTCGGACAGCATGAACGTCGACGCGAACGCGACCTCACCGAACGCGGTCAGGAAGCTGTAGAACGCGGCGACCGCGAGCCCTGGCTTGGCGAGCGGCAGGATCAGCCGCGCGAACGTACCGAAGGGGGTCAGCCCGTCGACGCGTCCGGCCTCGTCGATCTCGAACGGGATGGTGTCGAAGTAGCCCTTGAGCAGCCAGGCGCAGTACGGCACCGCGGTCGTGCAGTACACGAGGACGAGCCCAAGGTAGCTGTCGATGAGCTTCAGGTCCGAGAGCATCTGGTACATCGGCACCATGAGTACGGCTACCGGGAACATCTGGGTGACCAGAAGCACCCACATGAACTTCCGGTAGCCCGGAAAGCGCATCCGGGAGACGGCGTAGCCCGTGGTCGCGGCGATCAGCACGCCGATGACGGTGGTGCCGAGCGAGACGATCAGCGTGCTCTTCAGCCAGTCGAAGAAGGCCGTGTGCTGAAGGACGAACGAGTAGTTGTCGAGCGTCATCTTGTCCCAGATGCCCCCGGGGTGGAGGTAGTCGTCCTTGTCCGGACCGAGGGACAGGAAGATCAGCCAGGCGATCGGGAACAGCGCGATCAGGCACGCGACGATCAGGATGCCGTGGGAGACGAACGAGCCGGCGAGGCTGTTCTCGCCACGGCGCCTGACCCGGCGGGGGGCCCGCGAGGGGTGGTCGCTGACCTCGGCGGGGGTGTCGACGGTGGTCGTACTCATGGGGACTCCTGCCTCAGATCGCGAGCTGCTGGTCATTGCGGTTCAGCCAGCGGCGGTAGAAGGAGGTGAAGACGATCAGGATGGCCAGCAGCAGGATGCCGTAGGCGGCGGACTGCGCGAAGTCGCGCGGCTGCTGTCCGAAGCCGAGGAAGTAAGCCCAGGTGACCAGGATCTGGGCGTCGGGGGCGGTGTTGCCGAACAGCAGGAAGATGACGGCGAACTGGTTGAAGGTCCAGATGACGCCGAGGAGCACGACGGTGGAGCTGACGGACCTGAGGCCCGGCAGGGTGACGTGCCTGAAGCGCTGCCAGGCGGTGGCGCCGTCCATCTCGGCGGCCTCGTAGAGCGAACTGTCGATGGACTGCAGTCCGCCGAGCAGCGAGACCATCATGAACGGCACACCGCACCAGGTGTTGACCATGATCGCGGCGAACCGCTGCCAGAAGGTGTCCTCCAGCCACAGTGGTGTCGGCAGATGGAGGGTCTCCAGGAAGCTGTTGATGATGCCGCCGTTGGCGAGCATGAAGCGCCAGCCGAAGACGGTGACGAAGGTCGGCACAGCCCAGGGCAGGACGAGGATCAGCCGGTACAGCGTCCGTCCCCGCAGCTTCTGGTTGAGCAGCAGCGCGAGGCCGAGGCCGAGGCCGTAGTGCAGGGCGACACAGAGTGCCGTCCAGACGATGGTCCAGATGAAGTGCGACCAGAAGCGGTCGTACGCCGTCGGGCCCCACAGGATGTCGGCGTAGTTGTCGAGGCCGATGAACTTGTAGGTGGCGTCGATGTGGTTGACGCCGATGGTGCGGGCCGTGTTGAGGCTGTTGGCGTCGGTGAGCGTGAGGTAGACGCCGTAGATCAGGGGGTAGAGCACGAGGACGCCGAGCACGATCGCCACCGGGGCGATCATCGCGTAGGCGTACCAGTGCTTCTGGTAGCTGCGCTTGAAGCGTTGGCCCAGCCCGGGCCGCGGCGCGCGGTCACCGCGGCGTTTGCCGGTGGCGCGGTCGATGGCGACTGTCATGTTCGACACCTTCTGGAAGTTCAACGGCACTGAGAAGTGGCTGGGCGCAGGCCGGTGGCCGCCGGATCTCTCCCCCTGTCAGGAAATCCGGCGGCCACCCAGGCTCACTTACTGAAGTCCGGGACCAGCTTGCCGATCGCGGTCTCGGCGTTGCTCAGACCCTTGTCCAGGGACTCCTTGCCGCCGGCGATCTTGGGCAGCTCGGTGTCCAGCGGGCCCCACAGGGAGCTGTACTCGGGCAGCGCCGGGCGCGGCTGGGCGGCGGCGAGGACCGTGCCGTAGCCGGCGATGCCCGGGTCGGCCTTGACCTCGGTGGTGTAGGCGTCGTCACGGGTCGGCAGCGTGGAGTTCTTCAGCGCGATGGTCGCCTGGGACTTCGCGGAGGTCATGAAGTTGAGGAACTTCAGCGAGGCCTTCTGGTGGGCGGCGTCGGAGCCGGCGTAGACCGAGAGGTTGTGGCCGCCGGTCGGGGCGCCCGCCTTGCCGGTGGAGCCGGCCGGGACGGTGGCGATGCCGAGGTTGGCCTTGTCCTTGAACGCGGCGCCCTTGTAGAAGTTGGTGATCTCCCACGGGCCCTGGATGATCGCGGCGACCTTGCCGTTGACGAACGCGTCCTGGATGTGGGCGTAGGCGTCGGCGGTGGTGTCGGCCTTGTGCAGGCCCTTGCCGGAGAAGAGGCTCAGCCAGGTGCCGTACGCCTTCTTCGCGGCGTCCGAGTTGACCGTGATCTTCTTGGCGTCGGCGTCGACGGTGTCGGTGCCCTCGCCGTAGAGGAAGGACTGGGCGTAGTAGGCCTGGGTGGAGCCCCAGTAGCCGTCGACGCCGGTCTTGTCCTTGATCGTCGCGGCGGCCTTCTTCAGGTCGTCCCAGGTCTTGGGGGCCTCGACGCCGGCCTTCTCGAAGAGCTCCTTGTTGTATACGAGGGCGAGCGTGTCCGTGACGATCGGGACGCCGTACGTCTTGCCCTCGTACTTGGCCTGCTCGATCAGGTTGGACTTGAACTTGCTCTCGTCGGCGAGGGCCTCGGTGCCGTCGAGCGGCAGGAGGTAGCTCTTCTTGGCGAAGGCGGGGGTCCAGCCGACCTCGGCACGCAGCACGTCCGGGGCGCCCGAGGCGCCGGCGGCGGTGTCGAACTTGTTCTGCGCCTGGTCGAAGGGGACGTTGACGTACTTGACCTTGACGTCCTTGTTGGCGGCCTCGAACTCCTTGATGAGGGCCTTGTAGACAGGCGCCTCATTGGTGGCGTTGGAGGTGTCCCACCAGGTGATGGTGACCGGGCCGTCGGCCTTGTCGCCGCTGTCGCTGTCTCCGCCGCAGGCCGTCGCCGCGAGGGCGAGGGACGCCACCAGCGCGGTGGCCGCTATGCCACGCCGCATGAGTTCTCCTTGAGGGTGAAAGCCCGTATGTGCAGGGATGGCCCCGTCTGCCGCCCTGCTTGTGCAGGTGGCGGTCCCGTCCGCCGTCCCTGCCGCTGTCCGACTGCGCCGTTGCGGCCGCCGGGCGTGGCCGAACGTAACAGCGTTGTAAGCGGCGCGAAAGACCTTGCAGCAAAAAAGTGCAAGACGTCATCGAAGTTATCCGGGCGTGACCTGTCGGCAACTGCCGTGAGACGCTTGTTTCCGGCGGTGGGACGGCATAACGGGGGTTGTGCAAGACTCTGCAAGCTCTTGCCATCACTTTCACGAGGGAGCGCGATGACGCAGCAACCCGGACCCGGCCGGCCAACAGGTCGGTCGCGACGTCCAATTGGTGTGCAAGGGCAGATACGGGCGGTACAGTCCACCCCTGTGACCACACGGCTTGCCGACATCGCTGCACAGGCGGGGGTCAGTGAAGCGACTGTCAGCCGCGTCCTCAACGGGAAGCCCGGCGTCGCCTCCACCACCCGCCAGTCCGTGCTGGCCGCACTCGACGTGCTCGGCTACGAACGCCCGGTGCGTCTGCGCCAGCGCAGCGAGGGCCTGGTGGGGCTGATAACGCCGGAGCTGGAGAACCCCATATTCCCGGCGCTGGCCCAGGTCATCGGGCAGGCGCTGACGAGGCAGGGCTACACCCCCGTCCTCGCCACCCAGACCCCGGGCGGCTCCACCGAGGACGAGCTCACCGAGATGCTCGTCGACCGGGGCGTGGCCGGCATCATCTTCGTCTCCGGACTGCACGCGGACACCTCCGCCGACATGCAGCGCTACGAGCAGCTGCGCGGCCAGGGTGTGCCGTTCGTGCTCGTGGACGGCTTCTCGCCGAAGGTGCAGGCGCCTTTCATCTCCCCCGACGACCGCGCGGCGATGACGCTCGCGGTGACGCATCTGATCTCGCTGGGGCACACGAGGATCGGCCTGGCGCTGGGTCCCAAGCGGTTCGTGCCCGTCCAGCGCAAGATCGACGGCTTCGTCCGCGCGATGCAGGACCAGCTGGGCCTGACCGCGGAGACGGTCGAGACGGAGCTCGTCCAGCACTCGCTCTACACCCTGGAGGGCGGTCAGGCGGCCGCCTCGGCGCTGATCTCCCGCAACTGCACGGCGGTGGTGTGCGCGAGCGACATGATGGCGCTGGGCGCGATACGGGCGGCCCGGCAGCTCGGTCTGGACGTGCCGAAGGACGTCTCGGTGGTCGGCTTCGACGACTCCCCGCTGATCGCCTTCACCGACCCGCCTCTCACCACGGTCCGCAAGCCGGTGCCGGCGATGGGCCAGGCCGCGGTGCGCACGCTGCTCGAGGAGATCGGCGGCACGCCCGCTCCGCACAGTGAGTTCGTGTTCATGCCGGAGCTGGTGGTGCGCGGTTCGACGGCTTCGGCCCCTGGGGACCGAAATCGTCCGTAAGGCGGAGAATCCGGGGTGCTGCGGCCCTGCGCCGGTAGGAGGCCGGGGACTCGTCTCGCCGTAGAACGTGCGTCCCGGACAGGACCGAGGGATGATCTGGGGGCAAGGGCTTTTCTGGCAGACTCTGTGTCCATGGGTGATTCGACCGTGACGACACTGGAAGGCCGCGAAGAGGCCGTTCCCCAGCCTGTCGCGGCCGATACGAGGCCGGGCTTCCTGCGCCGGCTGCGGACCCCGCGCCGCCCCCGCCTCTGGTTCGAGATCCTGCTGATCGCGGTGAGTTACTGGACCTACTCGCTGATCCGCAACGCGGTCCCGGAGCAGAGGGCCGAGGCGCTGCGCAACGCCGACTGGATCTGGCGGGTCGAGCACGACCTGGGGATCGCGGTCGAGGAGTCGGTCAACCACGCGGTGAATTCCGTGACTTGGCTGATCGTGGGCATGAACTACTACTACGCGACGCTGCACTTCGTGGTGACGCTCGGTGTCCTGGTGTGGCTCTTCCGCAGTCATCCCGGCCGTTACGCGGCGACCCGCATGGTGCTGTTCGCGACGACACTCGTGGCCCTTGTCGGTTACTACCTGTATCCGCTGGCCCCGCCCCGCCTGATGAACGGCGGCGACTTCATCGACACGGTGATGGTCCACCAGACGTGGGGCTCGATGGCCTCCGGCGACCTCAAGAACATGTCCAACCAGTACGCCGCGATGCCGTCCATGCACATCGGCTGGTCCCTGTGGTGCGGCCTGACGATCTTCGCGCTGGCGTCGGTGCCCTGGGTGCGCGTCCTGGGCCTCCTCTACCCGACGGCCACCCTCGTGGTCATCGTCGCCACCGCCAACCACTTCTGGCTCGACGCGGTGGGCGGCATGCTCTGCCTGGCCTTCGGCTTCGCGGTGGCACGACTCTGGTACGGCGCCCTGCCGTACCGCTTGCCGCGGCTGGTGCCGGCACCGGCCCTCAGGCAGTCCCGGCCGCGGCCCGCATCGCCGCGATGAACGCCCGCAGGGCCGGCTGGGGCGGGGCCGTCTCGCGTACGGCCGCGTAGATCGAGCGGGCCGGCTCCGGACTCCGCAGCTCCCGTACGACCACTCCCGGCCGGACGCCGACCCCCAGCCCGAGCCGCGGGATGAGGCTCACCCCGAGCCCCGCCGCGACGAACCCCTGAGCGGTGACGTAGTCCTCGCTCTCGACCACGAAGCGCGGCCGGAACCCCGCCGTCTCGCAGGCGGTGAGCTGGGCGTCGAGGCAGGGGCCGGGCCATTCGCTGCCGACCCAGGGTTCCTCCGCGAGGTCGGCCATCTCCAGCGCTTCGGCCTCCGCCAGGGGGTGGCCCTCGGGAAGTACCGCGAGGTACGGGTCGTCCAGCAGGTGCAGGAACCGCACGCCCTCCTGGCCGGAGGCGCGTGGCCCCACGACCAGCGCCAGATCCGCCCGGCCCTCCCGCACGTCCGGCAACGGGTCCTCGGGGTCGATGAGCTTCAGCTCGATCTGTACGCCGGGATGCTCCCTCCGCAGCCGGGCGACCGCCGGGGCGACCAGAGAAGCGCCCGCCGTCGCGAAGTACCGCACCGACAGCCGGCCCGTCCGTCCCGCGAGCAGATCCGCCAGGGCGGTCTCCGCCTCGGCGACCTGGCGGCTGATCGTGTCCGCGTACTCGGTCAGGAGCAGCCCCGCCGCCGTGGGCCGCACCCCTCTGCCGACCCGCTCCAGCAGATCCGTCCGCGCCTCCTTCTCCAGCGCGGCGATCTGCTGGCTCACGGCGGAGGGCGTGTAGCCCAGCACCGTCGCCGCCCCCGTCACCGACCCGCTGCTCACCACGGCCCGCAGTACCTGCATCCGACGCACATCCAGCATGTAGTTCAGCTTAACAAACCATCCAGAACTCTTCACTTGTCCTCACGCGTCACCTCCCGGACCGTAGAGGCATGTCTCCCGCCTCCACGCTCCGCATGACCGCCCTCGCCCTCCTGTGGGGCTCGGGGTTCCTCTGGATCAAGCTCGCCCTCAACCACGGCCTCTCCCCCGCGCAGATCACCGTCGTCCGCTGCGCGCTCGGCACGGCGACCCTGCTGGTCCTGGCCCGCGCGGCCGGTCAGCGAATGCCCCGCTCACGGGCCACCTGGGGTCATCTGGTCGTGGCCGCGCTGTTCTGCAACGCCATCCCGTTCGCCCTGTTCGCGGTGGGTGAGCAGAGCCTCGACTCGGGGATCGCGGGCGTCCTGAACGCGACCACACCCCTGTGGTCGCTGCTGATCGGCCTGCTCCTCGGCACCGACCGCGGCCTGCGCCCCCTGCGCCTCGCCGGTCTCTTCCTCGGCTTCGCCGGCACGGTCCTGATCTTCGCCCCCTGGCACCGCTCGGGCCTGCTGAGCTGGAGTGCGCTCGCCCTGCTGGGGGCCGCGGCGAGCTATGCCGTGGCGTTCGCGTACATGGCCCGCAACCTCACGGACAAGCAGGCGCCGATGGCGATGTCCGCGGCGCAGCTGCTCATGGCGACGGGTTGGACGACACTGTCCCTTCCGCTCGCGGGCCCGGTCGACGCCGACATGACCGCCCTCCTCGCGGTGACCGCCCTGGGCGTCCTGGGCACGGGCGTGACCTTCTACCTCAACTACCGCCTGATCGCGGACGAGGGCGCGACGACCGCGGCGACGGTGGGTTATCTGCTGCCGGTGGTGTCGGTGGCGCTGGGTGCGGTGCTGTTGGACGAGCAGGTCGGAGTACGGGTGCTCATCGGCATGGCGATCGTCCTGGCAGGCGTGGCGATGACACGCGTGAAAGGGGCGCGGGGCTGTGTCGAATCTGCGGCTACCGCCGCGCGGGCGCGAGCAACCACGACGGCGCCGCGCCCGAAGGAAGAGCTCTACGCCCCGTAGAACAATGTCTCCACCACGGCCCGGGCCCGCCGCCCCGTACGCCGATAGTCATCCAGCATGTCCCCCGCATGCCCGGGCCCATACCCCAAGTACCGCCCCACAGCGGCCAGTTCACGCGGATCAGTGGGGAAGGTGTCTCCCGCCCTCCCCCGGACCAGCATCACCGCATTGCGCACCCGAGTCGCCAACACCCAAGCCTCGTCAAGGATCTCGGCGTCCTCCCCGGCGATGAGCCCCGCGGCGCACGCCGCGGCAAGCGCCTCCCGCGTCCGCGTGGTCCGCAGCCCCGGCTCCGCCCACCCGTGCTGCAACTGCATGAGCTGCACGACCCACTCGACGTCGGACAGCCCACCCGGTCCCAGCTTGGTGTGCAGCTTCGGGTCGGCGCCGCGAGGCAACCGCTCCGACTCCATCCGCGCCTTCAGCCGCCGAATCTCCCGTACGGCATCGTCACCGAGTCCCTCCGCCGGATACCGCAGCGGATCGATCAGCTCGATGAAACGCCGCCCCAGATCCTCGTCACCGGCGACGACCTCGGCCCGCAGCAGGGCCTGCGACTCCCAGACCAGCGACCACCGGCGGTAGTACGCCTCGTACGACTTCAACGTCCGTACGAGCGGCCCCGACTTGCCCTCGGGGCGCAGGTCCGCGTCGATCAGCAGGGGCGGGTCGGCGCTCGGGAGCCGCAGCAGACGGCGCATCTCGGAGACGACCTTGTTGGCGGCCTCGGAGGCCGACTGCTCGGGCACGCCGTTGCGCGGCTCATGGACGAACAGGACGTCCGCGTCGGAGCCGTAGCCGAGTTCGTGACCGCCGAAGCGGCCCATGCCGATGACGGCGAACCGGGTGGGCAGGGTGTCGCCCCAGGTGTCGCGGACCACCGCGCGCAGGGTGCCCGCGAGGGTCGCCGCGTTGAGATCGGAGACGGCGCCGCCGACCCGGTCCACCAGGGCTCCCTGGTCGGCCTCGGCGGGCTGGGTCTCGGTGCCGTAGGAGCCGACGATGTCGGCGGCGGTGATACGGAACAGCTCGCGGCGGCGTACTCCGCGGGCCGCGGTGACCGCCTGCGTGGCGCCGTCCGCGCGGCTGACCGCGGCGAGGATCTCCTGCTCCAGCGCCGCCCGGCCGCGCGGTTCGAGCCCACCGTCGCTGTCGCCCAGCAGCGCCACGGCTTCCGGTGCGCGCATGAGCAGGTCGGGGGCGAGGCGCCCGGCGGACAGCACGCGGGCGAGGTTCTCGGCGGCGGCGCCCTCGTCGCGCAGCAGCCGCAGATACCAGGGGGTCTTGCCCAACGCGTCCGACACCTTGCGGAAGTTGAGCAGGCCCGCGTCCGGGTCGGCGGAGTCGGCGAACCAACCCAGCAGTACGGGAAGGAGAGTTCGCTGGATCGCGGCCTTGCGGGTGACGCCGGAGGCGAGCGCCTCCAGGTGCCGCAGGGCCGCGGCCGGGTCGACGTACCCGAGCGCGACCAGCCGCTCCCGGGCGGCCTCGGGGCGCAACCGGGTCTCGCCGGACGCGAGTTGGGCGACGGCGTCGAGCAGCGGCCGGTAGAAGAGTTTCTCGTGCAGTCGCCGTACGACACTGGTGTGCCGCTTCCACTCGCGGTTCAGCTCGGCGACCGGATCCGTGCGCAGGCCCAGGGAGCGGCCGATACGGCGCTGGTCGGCGTCGTCCTCGGGGACGAGGTGGGTGCGGCGCAGCCGGTAGAGCTGGATGCGGTGCTCCATGGAGCGCAGGAAGCGGTAGGCGTCGTCGAGTTGTACGGCGTCGTCGCGGCCGACATAGCCGCCGGCGGCGAGGGCCTGGAGCGCGTCGAGGGTGGTGCCGCTGCGGAGGGAGGCGTCGGCCCGGCCGTGCACCAACTGCAGCAGCTGCACCGCGAATTCGACGTCGCGGAGGCCACCGGGACCCAGCTTCAGCTCACGCTCGACCTCGGCGACCGGGATGTTCTCGATGACCCGGCGCCGCATCTTCTGCACGTCGGCGACGAAGTTCTCGCGCTCGGCGGCCTTCCAGACGAGGGGTTCCAGCGCGCTGACGTACTGGTCGCCGAGCTCGATGTCCCCGGCGACCGGGCGGGCCTTGAGGAGGGCCTGGAACTCCCAGGTCTTGGCCCAGCGCTGGTAGTAGGCGAGGTGGCTGGCGAGTGTCCGCACCAGCGGGCCGTTGCGGCCCTCGGGCCGCAGGTTGGCGTCGACGGGCCAGATCGACCCCTCCACGGTGGTCTCGGAGCAGATCCGCATCATGTGCGAGGCGAGCTTGGTGGCGGACCGCATGGCCTTGCCCTCGTCGGCCCCCTCGACGGCCTCGCCGACGAAGATGACATCGACGTCGGACACGTAATTGAGCTCATGGCCACCGCACTTGCCCATCGCGATGACGGCGAGCCGGCACAGCGCGGCGTCGTCGGGAGCGGCGGCGCGGGCGATGGCGAGGGCGGCGCGCAGGGTCGCGGTGGCGAGGTCGGCGAGCTCGGCGGCGGTCTCGGCGATGTCGGTGGTGCCGCACACGTCACGGGCGGCGATGGACAGCAGACAGCGCCGGTAGGCGACGCGCAGGGAGACCGGGTCGTCGGCCTCGGCGAGCCCGCGCTCGAACTCCTCCACACCGGGGTGCAGATCGCGCGGCTCGTACATGACGAGCGCCTGCCAGTCCCCCGCGTGCCGGGCCAGATGCTCGGCCAGCGCGGCGGAGGCCCCCAGCACACCCAGCAGACGGTCGCGCAACGGCTTGGCCGCTATCACCGTGTCCAGCAGCTCCCTGCGGGCGGCGGGGGCGGGCTGTGCCTCCAGGAGCCGTACGAGGCCGTGCAGCGCGAGATCGGGGTCGGCGGTGGCCCCGAGGGCTTCCAGCAGCACGGGATCATTGCGTACGCCGGTCAGCTCCGGGCCGTCCAGCAGCCGCTCGGCAGCCGAGGGATCGGTGAACCCGTGCCGCAGCAGCCGACTGAAGGTACTGCTCCTGCGCCCCGGCGCCGTCATCCTCGGCCTCCTCCGATCAAGGTCATACGTGCTTGAGCCTAACCGCAGAGGGTGAGAGAAGCGCCGGGACGGATCGAGCGGGTGAGACGCGGCCCGGTCCCGGTGGCCGGGGGTGGGGAATGGGCGCGGGACGTGGGGGCGGGGAAGCGACCGGACGCCGGGGCGTCGGGTCTGAGGCCAGGAAGCGACCGCCGGACGCCGAGGCGTCGAAGCGCCGGAACGACCGGCCGCCGGGGTCGGCAGCAACCTCCGGGCGCCGGAGCGAGGCAGCGACCGCCGGACGCCGGAGCTAGGCAGCAACCGCCGGACGCCGGAGCGAGGCAGCAACCGCCGGACGCCGGAGCGAGGCAGCAACCGCCGGACGCCGGAGCGAGGCAGCGACCGCCGGGCGCCGGAGCGAGGCTGCGACCGGACGCCAGGCTAGGCAGCAACCTCCGGACGCCGAGACCAGGCAGCAACCGCCGGACGCCGAGGCCAGGAAGCAACCAGCGGACGCCGGAGGGCCGGAGCGAGGCTGCGACCGGACGCCAGGCTAGGCAGCAAGCAGCGGACGCCGAGGCCAGGCAGCAACCTCCGGACGCCGAGGCCAGGCAGCAAGCAGCGGACTCCGGAGGGCCGGAGCGAGGCTGCGACCGGACGCCGGGCTAGGCAGCGGCCAGCGGACGCCGGAGCCCGGTGCGACCGGGCGCCGGGGCTGGGCAGCGGCCTCCGGGCGTCCCGGCGTCGGCGGCGGGATGCGAGCGCCGGGCGCCGGGGTGGTGTCAGCGGGTCACCACCAGCGTGGCCGGGCGGGACGCGTCGGTGAGGATCTTGTCGCCGGGCATGCGGCCCGGGGCCGTGGTGCCTTCGAGGGGTGGCAGGAAGGCGGCCGCGACGGGGTGGCCGGCAAGGGGGACGTACACCCGTTGGACGGTGCCGGGAGTGCCCTTGCCGGGCAGGGTGGCGTACTGGACGTCGAGGCAGCGGGCGCGCAGCCGGGTCAGTACGGCCGTCACGGACGTGCCCGGTTCGACCGACGGGAGGACCAGCTGCGAGGGCTTCTCGCACCCGGGGTCGCCCGGCGGCGGGACGGGCTGTCCGGACCGACCCCCGTGCGGTCCGGACAGGGTCAGACTGCTGAGGTCGCCGACGGTGCCGTTCGTGGTGTCGACGCGGATCGTGTCGTCGCGCAGCCACTGCAGCGGGTGTCCGTCGAGGTCGGCCCGCACCCAGTCCGCGGTGTCGACCAGGAAGCCCGTCTCGACGGCGGCCTCCTCGGGTGGCACGAGCCGCCGGGGCGCCCGCCCGCGCGTGGCCCGTTCCGTACGGGCCTCGGACCAGTGCCGCAGCACCACCAGCAGCCGCCCGTCGGGGCGGGCGAAGGGGTGTGCGCGGCCCGCGGAGACGGCGTAGGACCCGGCCGCGGTGACCGCCTCACGGGAGGCCCCGTGGAGCTGGACGCCGCCGCGGGTGCCGAGCGTGAAGCGCACGGTGGTGAAGGCCTCGGCCTTCTCGGGCGCGGCCTCGGGGGCGGCCTTCGTGGTCGCGGACTCGCAGCCGGTGGCGAGCAGGGCCGCGACGAGCATGGCGGCGCCCGTGGCGAGGGCGGCGGGCCGGTGCGGACGCGGGTGGCCGCGACCGTCGTAGGGGCGCAGGTGGGAACGCATGGGATGCCTCCGTGTCCTCCGGCAGCCGAAGTGCTGTCGGAATCGACGATGCTCCGCTCAACTGCCCGGGCCCATTCGTCATTTGACGAATCCCGGTGTTCACGGGCGGCGCGGGAGTACGTTCGCAGGAGGCGAGACCCTCCTCGGGAGGCACCCATGACGACGGCCGAAGTCCACATGCGGCGCATGGCCGATGTCCTGGAGGAGGCGCGGCGGGATCTGTCGGGCGGCGTTCCGCCGAAGTCCCTGTTGCTGGGGTTGCAACGCCTGGTCCCCTGCGACGACGCCAGTTTCTGCGAGCTGGACATCCCGACCAGGCGGAAGCTCAACAGCCAGGAGACGATCGAGGAGGACGGCGACTGCGGGATGGACGCGTACTGGCCCTGGCGCCACCAGCACCTGCAGTGCCTGCAGGTCTGCCGGCCGCACGACGTTCCCGAGACGACGCAGATGGCGGACTTCCTCTCGGTGCGGGAACTGCGGAACCTGCCGATCTACACGGAGTTCCTGGCCCCGTGCCCAACCATCGCGGACATCGCCCTGCCCACCGCCCCGAACCGCACCCGTGTGTTCCAGTTCTTCCGTACGGGCTCCAAACCGTTCACCGCGCACGAGATGACCACCCTGGAGCTGCTGGCTCCCCATGTGTACGAGATCTACAAGGAGGCCGCCCGCAGGCACCGGCCTCCCGTGCGACTGACCCCACGCGAGTTCGACGTCCTGCGATGTGTGGCCCGGGGTCTGGACACCCCGCAGATCGCCGAGCAGCTCTCGGTCTCCCCGAGCACGGTCCGCAAGCACCTGGAGAACGCCTTCGGCAGGCTGGGGGTGTCGAGCCGTACGGCCGCGGTGGCCCGTGTCTTCCCCGACCCGGAAATCCTGTGACCGATGAGTTCTGGATCCGCCGCCGGTCTGTCCTGCGAGGCAACGAGTCTGGAGGCCCGTCCATGATCGACAAGCAACCCCGTGCCCGTCTCGACACCCGCTACAGCGACGGCACGGCCACCGTGGCCGACTGGTCCGAGGCGCTGAAGATCCTCGTCGGGGCCGAGCTGTTCTGGATCTCCACGGTCCGGCCGGACGGGCGTCCGCATGTGACCCCGCTGCCCGCGGTCTGGTCGGGCGGCGCGCTGCACTTCTGCACGGGTCCGGAGGAGCGCAAGGCCCGCAATCTCGCGGCGAACCCGCACGTCGTGCTGACGACCGGCGTCAACACCTGGAACGAGGGCTACGACCTCGTCGTGGAGGGCGAGGCGGTGCGCGTCGTCGATGACGGGCGGCTCGGGGAGCTGGCGGCCGCGTGGGAGGAGAAGTACGGGGAGTTCTGGCGCTTCGAGGTGCGGAACGGCGGCTTCCAGCACGGTGCCGGGCACGCTTTCGTCTTCTCGGTGGCGCCGCGCACGGTTTTCGGCTTCGGTAAGGGGGAGCCGTTCAGCCAGACCCGCTGGCGGTTCGACTGACGTGACAAGGGAGTCAACGCCATGGACATGTCCCTCGAAGTGATCCTGCTGCCGGTTTCCGATGTGGATCGAGCCAAGGAGTTCTATCAGGACAAGGTCGGTTTCCACGTGGACCTCGACGGCGAGGTGATGGAGGGCGTACGGATCGTCCAACTGACGCCGCCGGGCTCGGGCTGTTCCATCGCCCTGGTCGACGGCCTCCAGGTCCCCACGGGCACACCGCAGCCGGGCACGTACCACGGCATGCAGCTGTGCGTCACGGACGCGAAGGCGGCGTACGAGGAGCTGACGGCGCGCGGCCTCGACGTCAGCGAGCCGGTGCAGTTCGCCCCGCAGGACGGTGCCACCTTCATGTACTTCAAGGACCCGGACGGAAACGGCTGGGCGATCCAGGAGTACAAGCGCCGCGAGACGGAGCCGCTGCACCAGGTGCTGGCGAAGCTGGCAGGCAAGTAGCGCACGTGCGGGGGCGCGGGCCGGCCCGCGCCCCCGTCGTCACGCCCTGGAGGTCTGCGTCGCGCAGTTGAGAAGCGCCCCGTTGTCGGTCTGGCACGCCGTCACTGTCACGGAAACGCCTTCACCGATGGACAGGTTGACGTTCTCGTAGTCGCCGTTGCCGCCCGTGGCCCATATCTCCTTGTAGCCCCCGCTCCACGAGGCCGAGACGAACACACCACGCCCGTCGGTCCAGCTGTCGTCGGCGATGAGGTGCTCGCCGTACGCCTGGAATCCGGCGTACCCGACCTGGGTGTTGCCGTCCTCCTTGTAGAACCAGAAACTGCAGTCCCTGCCACCGTCGTCGTCCGCGGACGCGGTACAGGTGTGAACGTTGTTGTCGGCCCAGGCGACACCCGAGACGGTGCCGACCAGAACCGCCGCGGCCGCGCCGACGAGCCCCACCCTTGCGCGAGTTCGCATGCAATCGCTCCTTGATCACTGACTGATGTGGCGCGATCATGCCACGGCTTGGGATGTTCTCGGCAGGTATTTGCGGACACGCGAAAGGGCCGACGGTCCATGACCGTCGGCCCTTCCTGTGTATACGTGCCTACAGCACCGGAAGGTTCTTCCGCAGCTCGAACGCGGTCACCTCGGAGCGGTACTCCTCCCACTCCTGCCGCTTGTTCCGGAGGAAGAAGTCGAAGACGTGCTCGCCCAGCGTCTCGGCGACCAGGTCGCTGTTCTCCATGAGGGTCAGGGCCTCGCCGAGGTTCTGCGGGAGGGGTTCGATGCCCATCGCGCGGCGCTCGGCGTTCGACAGCGCCCAGACGTCGTCCTCGGCGCCCGGCGGGAGCTCGTAGCCCTCCTCGATGCCCTTGAGGCCGGCGGCCAGCAGGACGGCGTACGCCAGGTACGGATTGGCGCCGGAGTCGATCGAGCGGACCTCGATACGGGCGGAGCCGGTCTTGCCGGGCTTGTACATGGGGACGCGGACCAGGGCCGAGCGGTTGTTGTGGCCCCAGCAGATGTACGAGGGGGCCTCGCCGCCGGCGCCCGCCGTGCGCTCCGAGCCGCCCCAGATGCGCTTGTAGGAGTTGACCCACTGGTTGGTGACCGCGGAGATCTCCGCGGAGTGCTTCAGCAGGCCCGCGATGAAGGAACGGCCGACCTTGGAGAGCTGGTACTCCGAGCCCGACTCGTAGAACGCGTTGCGGTCGCCCTCGAAGAGGGAGAGGTGCGTGTGCATCCCGGACCCCGGGTGCTCACTGAACGGCTTCGGCATGAACGTCGCCTGGACGCCCTGCTCCAGCGCCACCTGCTTCATGACCAGGCGGAACGTCATGATGTTGTCCGCCGTGGAGAGCGCGTCGGCGTAGCGGAGGTCGATCTCCTGCTGGCCGGGGGCGCCCTCGTGGTGGGAGAACTCCACCGAGATGCCCATCGACTCCAGCATGGTGATCGCCTGGCGGCGGAAGTCCATGCCGATGTTCTGCGGGGTGTGGTCGAAGTAGCCCGAGTTGTCGGCCGGCGTGGGACGGGTGCCGTCCAGCGGCTTGTCCTTCAGCAGGAAGAACTCGATCTCGGGGTGGGTGTAGAAGGTGAAACCCAGGTCCGAGGTGCGGGCCAGCGCGCGCTTGAGCACGTAGCGCGGGTCCGCGAAGGACGGCGAGCCGTCCGGCATGAGGATGTCGCAGAACATCCGGGCCGTACCGGGCGCCTCGGCGCGCCACGGCAGGATCTGGAAGGTCGACGGGTCCGGCTTGGCGATCATGTCGGACTCGTAGACCCGGGCGAAGCCCTCGATCGCGGAGCCGTCGAATCCGATGCCCTCGTCGAAGGCCTGTTCCAGTTCGGCCGGGGCCACGGCGACGGACTTGAGGAAGCCCAGCACGTCCGTGAACCACAGGCGTACGAACCGGATGTCGCGCTCCTCCAACGTCCGGAGCACGAACTCCTGCTGCTTGTCCATCTTCAGCTTCCCCATCCTTGCTGGTCAGGCCACCTGTCTGCGGTCCCGCGCGAGACGGTCGGGCACCTGAGCATCCCACCACAACACCATTTCATCCGTGTTGCGGACCATGATCGGCGGGCCGACCTCCGGGCGAACGCCTCACGTACGGCAGGTGTACTGTTCTGCCGCCCATCTTGCCTGCTCGGACCCGTATAAGTAATGCCGGGCGTGTCGGAACCTCGGCGGACCCGGATCTCCGCGGGCGCCCGGTCTTCGGCCATTCCTGTGCCCTCCCTTTCTGGAGACACCTCCTTCCCCATTACGATCAGCGGACCCGACCGGCCCTCCTTACCCAGAAGGACACACCCCATGGGTTCCGCCAAGAACAAGAACTCCGCCGAGCGCCAGGCTCGAATAGCGGAGATGCGGCGTGCCGAACAGGCCCGCGAACGCCGTAACCGGCTCCTCACGATCGGGGCGAGCGTGGCCGTCGTCACCGCTCTCGTCGTGGGCGGCGTCGTGCTCGTGCGGTCGCAGGACGACGGCGGCAGCACGACGGCCGACTCCAGCAACCCGGGCCACTGGACCACGGGCAAGGACGGGGTGAAGACGTGGTCGTCGAAGCTCTCCCAGACCCACGTCACCAAGACCGTGAAGTACCCGATGACGCCCCCGGCCGGCGGTGACCACGACGCCCGCTGGATGAACTGCAACGGCGACGTCTACACCAAGGAACTCAACAACATGAACGCCGTGCACTCGCTGGAGCACGGTTCGGTCTGGGTGACGTACACCTCCAAGGCCAAGAAGGCCGACATCGACGCGCTGGCGGCGAAGGTGAAGAAGACGCCGTACACGCTGATGAGCCCGTACGAGAAGCAGGCGGCCCCGATCATGCTGACGGCGTGGGGCCACCAGCGGACGGTGACGAGCGCCGCCGACCCGAACGTCGACAAGTTCTTCGAGACGTACGTCCAGGGCGAGCAGACTCCGGAGAAGGGTGCGACGTGCCAGGGCGGTCTGTCGTAGTGAGGAAGGCCGGCTGGATCGCCTCGGGCGCGGCGGCGGTGCTCGTCGCGACCGGGGGGATCACCTACGCCGTCACCCAGGACGACGGCTCCGCCGACACCCCGACCGCGGACTCCGCGGACGCCGGGTTCGCGCGGGACATGGCGGTGCACCACCAGCAGGCGGTGGAGATGTCGTTCATCGTCCGCGACCGTACGAAGGACGAGGACGTACGGCTGCTCGCGTACGACATCGCGCAGACGCAGGCCAACCAGCGCGGCATGCTGCTGGGCTGGCTGGATCTGTGGCGTCTGCCGAAGGTGTCGTCGGACCCGCCGATGACCTGGATGGACATGGGCGGCATGGCCTCCGGCGAGGACGGCGCGCTGATGCCGGGCATGGCGACCAACACGGAGATGGAGAAGCTGAGGAAACTCAGCGGCAAACAGGCCGAGATCTTCTATCTCCAGCTCATGACCGACCACCACAAGGGCGGCATCCACATGGCCGAGGGCTGCGTGGAGCGCTGCAAGGTGAAGGTGGAGAAGGACATCGCGCAGGGCATGGTCAACGCGCAGGAGTCGGAGATCGGCCTGATGACGGACATGCTGAAGGAGCGCGGCGCGAAACCGCGTTCCTAGAGGGTCTTCGAGGGCCTTAGAGGGTTAACCCTCGGTTCTCGTGGCGCCTTAACCTTCAAATGGCCTTGTCATTAGGTTAATTGGGGTCTTCTTGGGACTCGTATTCCCCTGGCATGAACGGTTCATCGAAAGAGTGGCCACCGTCGAGTGATCCACTCGAGACGAACCGCATACAGGGGGTTCCATGAGATCCAACCGCGCCACTCTGCGTGCCGGTGTGAGCATGGCAGCGACACTGCCCATGATCGCCGGCGCGCTGGCGCTCGGCATACCCGCGGCGCACGCCGCGGACGGCCCGGCACGGGACACACTGGCCGGCACCCGGCCCGCGTGGGCCACGGCCAAGGCCGACAAGGGCGCCACCGCCGACAGTTCACAGGTCTCCGCCCGGGTCTACCTCGCCGGCCGGGACGCGACCGGCCTCGCCGCGTACGCGAAGTCCGTGTCCGACCCGGCTTCGGCGTCGTACGGCAAGTACCTGAGCGCCCAGCAGGCGCAGGCCCGCTTCGGCGCCACGAAGGCCCAGGTGGCCGCGGTGAAGTCGTGGCTGGCGTCCGCGGGCCTGAAGGTCACCGGTGTCACGCGGCACTACGTCTCCGTCTCCGGTGACGTGGCCGCCGCCGAGAAGGCGTTCGGCACCCAGCTGCACAACTACGCCAAGGGCTCCAAGACCTACCGCGCCCCGTCGAGGACGGCCTCCGCACCGGAGAGCCTGAACGGCGCCGTGCTGACCGTCACCGGCCTGGACAACGCCCCGCACAAGGCGAGCCACAAGGACCAACTGCCCGGTCCGGGCGCCGTGTTCAAGAACTCGGGGCCGTTCTCGTCGTACTACGGCTCGAACACCGCGAGCACCCTGCCCGACGCGTACGGCGGCAAGATCCCGTACGCCGTCAAGGGCTACACGGGCAAGCAGCTGCGGGCCGCGTACGGCGCGGGCTCGTACACGGGCAAGGGGGTGCGCGTCGCCATCACCGACGCGTTCGCCTCGCCGACCATCGCCTTCGACGCGCAGACCTACGCGAAGAAGCACGGCGACCCCGCCTGGAAGACCGGCCAGCTGTCCCAGGTGCTGCCCAAGAACTACAGGTACACCGGCGCCGACGAGTGCGACGCCTCCGGCTGGTACGGCGAGGAGACCCTCGACGTCGAGGCCGTGCACGCGGTCGCGCCGGACGCGAACGTCACCTACGTGGGCGCCTCGTCCTGCATGGACGACGACCTGCTGGACTCCCTCAGCAAGATCGTCGACAAGCATCTGGCCGACCTCGTCTCCAACTCCTGGGGTGACATCGAGGCCAACCAGACGCCGGACCTCGCCGCCGCCTACGACCAGGTCTTCCAGTTCGGCGCGGTCGAGGGCATCGGCTTCTACTTCTCCTCCGGCGACAACGGCGACGAGGTCGCCAACACCGGGACGAAGCAGGTCGACACCCCGGCCAACTCGGCGTGGGTGACGGCGGTCGGCGGTACCTCGCTGGCGGTCGGCAAGGGCGACAAGTACCTGTGGGAGACCGGCTGGGGCACCGAGAAGGCCACGCTGTCCGCGGACGGCAAGAGCTGGACGAACTTCCCCGGCGCGTTCACCTCCGGTGCGGGCGGCGGCACCAGCAAGACGGTCGCCGAGCCCTTCTACCAGAAGGGTGTCGTCCCGGACGCGCTCGCCAAGGCCAACAACGCCGCCGGCAACCGCGTCGTCCCGGACATCTCCGCGATCGCCGACCCGAACACCGGCTTCCTGGTCGGCCAGACGCAGACCCAGGCGGACGGCTCCGAGTCGTACAGCGAGTACCGCATCGGCGGCACCTCGCTGGCCTCGCCGGTCATCGCGGCCGTCCAGGCCCTCGCCCAGGAGGCGCGCGGCGGCAAGGCGATCGGCTTCGCCAACCCGTCGATCTACGCCAAGTACGGCACGAAGGCCTACCACGACGTCACCGACAACCCGACGAGCCGCCAACTGGCCGTCGCGCGCGTGGACTTCGTGAACGGCTATGACGCCACGGACGGTCTGACCACGTCGGTCCGCTCCCTCGGCAAGGACAGCTCGCTGTCCGCCGTGAAGGGCTACGACGACGTCACGGGCGTGGGCACGCCCGCGAACGGCTACGTCGAATCGTTCCGCCGCCACTGAGACCGATGGGGTGGCGTGAGGTGACGTACACCTTGCGCCACCCCATCGCGTCGCTCTGACGATTACACTGGGCCCGTGCCTCCACTGAACTTCTGGTCGATCTATCAGCACGGGTTCGCACGCGTGGCCGCCTGTACGGGCCACACCGTCATCGCCGACCCGCCCGCCAACGCCGAATCGGTCCTGCGGCACGCGCGCCGGTGCGCCGAGGAGGGCGTCGCCGTCGCGGTCTTCCCCGAGATGGTCCTGTGCGGCTACTCCATCGAGGACCTGCTGCTCCAGGACGCACTGCTCGACGAGGTCGAGGCGGCCCTCGCGACCGTGGTGGCCGGGTCGGCCGACCTGCTGCCGATCCTGGTCGTCGGCGCCCCGCTGCGGCACCGCAACCGGATCTACAACTGCGCGGTGATCATCCACCGTGGCCGGATCCTCGGCGTCGTGCCCAAGTCGTACCCCCCGAACTACCGGGAGTTCTACGAGCGCCGGCAGATCGCCGACGGCGCCGACGAGCGCGGCGGCACGATCCGGGTCGGCGGCGCATCCGTACCGTTCGGGGTGGACCTGCTCTTCGAGGCGGCGGACGTCCCCGGTCTCGTGCTCTTCGCCGAGATCTGCGAGGACATGTGGGTCCCGGTGCCGCCGAGCGCGGAGGCCGCCCTCGCCGGTGCGACCCTCCTCGTCAACCTCTCCGGCAGCCCGATCACGGTCGGCCGCGCCGAGGACCGCAAACTGCTGTGCCGCTCGGCGTCCTCACGCTGCCTCGCCGCGTACGTCTACGCGGCGGCCGGCCTGGGCGAGTCGACCACGGACCTGTCCTGGGACGGCCAGACGATGATCTACGAGAACGGCGTCCTGCTCGCCGAGAGCGAGCGCTTCCCGCTCGGCGACTCGTACGCCATCGCCGACGTGGACCTCGACCTGCTGCGCCAGGAGCGGCAGCGGATGGGCACGTTCGACGACAACCGCCGCACCCACAGGGCCCGGACGGCCGACTTCCGGACGGTCTCCTTCGAACTCGACCCGCCCCTCACCGACCTGGGACTGCGCCGTCACCTGGAGCGCTTCCCGTTCGTGCCGGCCGACGCCGACCGTCTCGCCCAGGACTGCTACGAGGCCTACAACATCCAGGTCGAGGGCCTCCAGCAGCGCCTCGCCGCGATCGGCGGCCCGAAGGTCGTCATCGGGGTGTCCGGCGGCCTCGACTCCACGCACGCCCTGATCGTCGCCGCCCGTGCGATGGACCGCGCGGGGCGCCCGCGCAGCGACATCCTGGCCTGGACCCTGCCCGGCTTCGCCACCAGCGACCACACCAAGGACAACGCCCACGCCCTGATGCGCTCGCTCGGCGTCACCGCGGCCGAGCTGGACATCACGCCCACCGCTCGTCTGATGCTCAAGGAGATGGGCCACCCGTTCGCCTCCGGCGAGCCGGTGTACGACGTCACCTTCGAGAACGTGCAGGCCGGCCTGCGCACCGACTACCTCTTCCGGCTCGCCAACCACCACAACGGCATCGTGCTCGGCACCGGCGATCTGTCGGAGCTGGCGCTGGGCTGGTCCACGTACGGCGTGGGTGACCAGATGAGCCACTACAACGTCAACTCCGGCGTACCGAAGACACTGATCCAGCATCTGATCCGTTGGGTCATCAGCAGCGGCCAGTTCGACGACGGGACCGGCAAGATCCTCTCCGCGATCCTCGACACGGAGATCAGCCCGGAGCTGGTGCCGGGTGAGGAGATGCAGTCCACCGAGTCCAAGATCGGCCCGTACGCGCTGCACGACTTCACCCTGTTCCACGTACTGCGCTACGGGTTCCGGCCGTCGAAGATCGCGTTCCTGACCTGGCACGCCTGGCACGACACGACCACCGGCGCCTGGCCGCCCGGCTTCCCCGAGGAGAAGCGGGGGTCCTACGACCTGGCGGAGATCCGGAAGTGGCTGGAGGTCTTCTGCCGCCGCTTCTTCGCGTTCGCCCAGTTCAAGCGCTCGGCGATGCCGAACGGACCGAAGGTGTCGGCGGGCGGTTCACTGTCGCCGCGAGGTGACTGGCGCGCACCGTCGGACAGTTCGGCAAGGGCCTGGCTGCGCGACCTGGAACGCTTCGACCTGCCGGACTGACCTTGGGGGGCCTGCCGTACGGGAGTCATTCACCCCGGACGGGACGGGCCCGCACCGGCGCAACGGCGAGCAGGGGACGTACCGGGGGGTGTCCGCCCGCAGCGTCGGGCGACCAACCAAGCGCACATCCCCAGAAGGACAGCACCGCCCGACCGAGGACGGACACCCCCCGGTGCGGCACCGACCCCCAACGACGAGTAGTGCGCAACGCACGCCCCCACCGCAGCCGCCACGGGCCGCCGCAGGCATACGAACCGCGCCCGCACTCAGACCCGCACAGCGTCCCCCCGCTCAGGCAGGTGAGACGCAACCACCCGCTCCCGCCCACTCTCCGACACAACCACCCGCCGCCGATCCACGACAGATGCGGCCCCAGCCACCACCAGCCCCAGCACCGCGAGCACCGCACCCGCGACCGCCGGAGACGTCACCCCGAAGCCCGCGGCCAACGCGAGCCCCCCGATCCACGCACCCCCGGCGTTCGCCAGGTTGAAGGCGGCCTGATTGGCGGAGGAGGCCAAGGACGGCGCCGACGAGGCCTTCTCCATGACCATCAGCTGAAGCGGCGACCCCGTGACAAAGGCGGCCACGCCGAGCAGCACCACGGCCACCCCGGCACTCCACTGCGCACCCATCAGAACCGGGAACAGGGCCAGCACCACAACCAACGAGACCAGCCCCCCGAACAACGTCCCCCGCATCGCGTGATCGGCCAGCCGCCCGCCCACGAGGTTCCCCACCGTCGCCCCGACCCCGAACAGCGCGAGCAGCAGCGTCACACTCCCGTCGGCGAACCCGGCGGAGTCGGTGAGCATCGGCGTGACGTAGCTGTACGCGGCGAACAGCGCCCCGAAGCCCGCGACGGTCGTACCGAGCGCCAGCCAGACGGGAAGCGACTTCAGCGCCGCGAGCTCGCCACGCAGCCCGGCACCGGAGCCCGCGACCACCCGGTCGTGCGGGATCAGCGAGGCCAGGGCCGCGATCGCGGCCAGCCCGATCGCGCTGACACCGAGGAACGTGGCCCGCCACCCGAGGTGCTGCCCCATGAGCGTGGCGACGGGCACGCCGGCGACGTTGGCGACGGTGAGACCGAGGAACATCAGGGACACGGACCGTGCCTTGCGCTCCGGCGCGACCATGCTCGTGGCGACGACGGCACCGACACCGAAGAAGGCACCGTGCGGCAGACCGCTCAGGAACCGGGCGGCGAGCAGCCAGTGGTAGTCGGGGGCGAAGGCGGAGGCCGCGTTGCCGACGATGAACAGCGCCATCAGCCCGATCAGGACCGTACGACGGGACATCCTGGCGGTCACGGCGGCCAGCAGCGGGGCGCCGATCACGACGCCCAGGGCGTACGCCGAGACCAGGTGTCCGGCGGTGGGGATGGCGATGTGGAGATCGTCCGCGACCTCGGGCAGCAGCCCCATCATCACGAACTCGGTGGTGCCGATGCCGAAGGCGCCGACGGCCAGGGCGAGCAGGGCCAGGGGCATGAAGTGCCTGTGCCTTTCGAAGGTAGTTCCGCGGTGCTTATGTTCATCTGCGGAACAAAGCCTCTCGGGCTCAGTATTCCATGCGGTCAGGAAGACGTGTCGACCTTCACACGGGCAGCCAGCGGAAGGTGGTCGCTCCCCGTCTCCGGCAGCGTCCAGGAGCTCTCCGGCTCGACACCCTTCACCAGGATCTGGTCGATCCGCGCCATCGGGAACGACGCCGGCCAGCTGAACCCGAACCCGCTGCCGGCCGCGCCCTGCGTGGAGCGCATCTGGGAGGTGACGGCGTTCAGGGCGCGGTCGTTCATCGTGCCGTTGAGGTCGCCGAGCAGCACGATCCGCTGCAACGGCTCGTCGGCGATGGCCTCACCGAGCGCGTCGGCGCTCTTGTCGCGCTGCCGGGCCGTGAACCCGGCCTCCATCTTCACGCGGACCGACGGCAGGTGGGCGACGTAGACCGCGAGCTGGCCCTCGGGGGTGGCCACCGTGGCGCGCATGGCGCGCGTCCAGCCCAGCTTGATGTCGACGGGCCGGACCGCGGTCAGCGGGTACTTGCTCCACAGCCCGACGGTGCCCTGCACCGAGTGGTATTTGTACGTCGCCGCCAGCGCCTTCTCGTACGTCGGCACCGCCCCCGCGGTCAGCTCCTCCAGCGCCACCACGTCCGCCCCGGACGCGGCCACGTCACGGGCGGTGCCGGACGGGTCGGGGTTGTCGGCGTTGACGTTGTGCGTGGCCACCGTGAGATCGCCGCCGGAGCCGGTCTTGTCGGTGAGCAGACCGCCGAAGAGGTTGAGCCAGACGACCGCCGGGAGTAGCACGGCGATCAGGGCGGTCACCGACTTGCGTACGACGCCGAGGATCAGCAGCACCGGCACGAAGAGGCCCAGCCAGGGCAGGAAGGTCTCGATCAGGCTGCCGAGGTTGCCGATGCGGTTGGGGATGCGCGAGTGCACCAGCATCACCAACGCGAGGACCAGCGCCAGCGCGGCGACGACCAGGCCGCGGCGCCAGATTCTCGGGTCGCCTCGCCATCCGGTGAGCAGCCGTTCGAGCAGGCGCCGGAACCTGGAGCTCTGGCGCTCGGGTCCCGAGCCACCGTTGTCCGTCTCCTCCATGTACGCCTGCTGCGCCATACCGCGTCGCCTCACTGACCGCCGTGCATCCGTCCGTCCCCCCGTGTCTCAAGACCCTAGGGGATGATCGGTTCTGTTCTCGCCGTCCGATGACGGCCGTACCCGTACGAGCACGAACAAGTCGGTGCCGCCAGTTCCGCGCACGGAGGCAGAAAGCGCCCTCTGTGACGAAACGCGCACAGTAGGGCTACGACGCAGTCGAACTGACGGTCGGTGAGCTGACGGGCCGTAGGTCCTCCGGGTCGAAGGGGCTCAGTCCTTCGAGGAGCGTGTCGACGATCCGTTCGGACAGACCGTCCGGGAGGTCGGCGTCGGGGCGCATGACGGAACGCAGCAACATGGGGCCCACGAAGATGTCGTTGAGCAGTTCGATGTCGACGTCCTCGCGCAGTTCGCCGTTCACCTGCCCCCGCAGCAGGACCTCCATACCGAGCCTGCGCCGGGGCGCGATGACGAGGTTGTGGTACGCCTCCCAGAGCTTCGGGCTGCTCTTCATCTGGGCGTGCACGTTGTGCAGGATCACCGAGGAACGGCTGACCAGTCCGCGCTGCCGCAGCGACTCCAGGAGGACGACGAGGTCGTCGCGCATGGAGGTGCCGGGGAGTTCGGGATCCGGGGGTTCGGCGCTGCGGACGACATCGACGAAGAGCTCCTCCTTGCCGCTCCAGCGGCGGTAGATGGTCGCTTTCCCGACGCCGGCGGTACGGGCGATGCGCTCGATGGACAGCTCCGCGAGCGGCACACCCTCCTCCAGCAGCTTCATCACACCCTCGACGATGGCACGCTCCACGGCCTCGCTGCGGGGCCGACCCCGTACGGGGCCCGCTTGGCGGGGCTGACCTTCGGCGGGGCTGCTCACGTCGCTGGATCCCTTCTGTGTCCTGGGACGATTGTCCCCCGCCGGGTGCCGCACCGGGGAGCCGGCCAGGGTCGCACCTGCCGGACGACCGAAGCGGCGACCGGGAGAACCGGGAACGGCACCCGGAGGGGCACCTCCTACTCCGCCGCCACCAACTTCCGCCCCTCCTCGTCCTTCTGGGCGGCCGGCGGCCTGCCCGGCAGGAACACGGCGACCACGATCGCGCCGACCACCGCGACGCCCGCTCCCCACAGGGCGGTGACGTGCATGGCGTGGAGGAAGGCGTCGTGGGCGGGACCGATGAGCGCGTCGCCCCGGGGGCCGAGCTTGTCGGCGACGCCGAGGGTGGCCTCGATGGACTCGCCCGCGGTGTGGCGCAGCCCGGCCGGGAGGAGGCCGAGCTTGTCCTCGATGCCGTTGCGGTACGCCGTGGACAGCACCGAGCCGAGGACGGCGATACCGAGGGCGCCGCCGACCTGGCGGAAGGTGTTGCTGAGGGCGGAGGCGGAGCCGGCCTTCTCACGGGGCAGGGCCTGCATGATGACGACGCTCACCGGGGTCATGATGTGCGCCATGCCGGCCCCCATCAGGAAGAACACGACCTCCAGGATCCAGATCGGCGTGTCCGCCTCGAACCCGGCGAACGCGGCGAGCGTCGCGGCGATGACGAGCAGTCCGGCCGTGGTGGTGGCCTTGTTGCCGAACCGGTCGACGACCAGCCGGGCCCTTGGCGCGAAGATCATCTGGGCGGCGGCCAGCGGCAGCATCAGCAGACCGGTCTCCAGCGGCGAGTACCCGCGCACGCTCTGGGTGTAGAACACCGAGAAGAAGGTCACGCCCATCAGCGCGAAGAAGACCAGCGCGATGGCGGCGATCGCGGCGGAGAAGACCTTGTTCTTGAAGTACGTCACGTCGATGGACGGATGGCTGCTGCGCTTCTCGAAGACGACGAAGGCGACGAGTACGGCGAGACCCGCGCCGATCGTCGACAGCACCGTCGCGTCCGTGAAGTCCGCGAGCTGGCCGCCCTTGATGATGCCGTAGACCAGCAGGACCAGGCCCACGACGGACAGCACGACACCGATCGGGTCGATACGGCCGGGGTTCGGGTCCCGGGAGTCGGGCACGAGCCAGATCATCAGCGCGACGGCGAGGATCACGATCGGCACGTTGATGAGGAAGACGGACCCCCACCAGAAGTGGTCCAGCAGCACACCGCCGGTGATCGGCCCGATGGCGATGGCGAGCCCGACACCACCGGCCCAGATACCGATGGCCTTGGGCTGCTCCTCGCGCTCGAAGACGTTCATGAGCACCGCGAGGGTGGCGGGCATCACGAAGGCGGCGCCGAGGCCCATCACCGCGCGGAACGCGATCAGCTCGGTCGGCGACCCGGCGGTGGCGGCGAGGGCGGACCCGAGACCGAACACGGCGAGCCCGCCGAGGAGCACCCTCTTGCGTCCGAGCCGGTCTCCCAGCAGACCGGCGCTGAAGAGGAGCCCCGCGAAGACGAGGGTGTAGGCGTTGATCGCCCACTCCAGCTCGCTCTGGGTGGCGCCCAGGCCGGTGGGGGCGGGGGTCGAGATCGTCTTGATCGCGACGTTCAGGATCGAGTTGTCGAGCACCACGATCAACAGGCTCAGCATCAGCACGCCGAGGATCGCCCAGCGGCGCCGGTGCACGGCTTCCGGGATGCGGGAGCCGGGGAGGGCAGGGTCGGCAGGAGAAGTCATACGCTCGACCCTAGACCTATTTCGATACGGAACCGTCTCGTATTGGAATTCTTTACGGAGACCTTAAGAACAGCCCTAGGCCCCCGGACTTACGTCGCTCGAGGCGTGACCCAAGTCCCCCGCCCCCCTCTGGCCGAGCGTGACACGAAGTGCCACCATGGAGGTGATCCGGGGACGCCGTGAGGGCGCCTCGAGATGACGTGTTAGGAGCAGTTCCATGACGCAGCTCTCGGCTGCCCAGACGAAGCCCTCCGACGGCAGCAAAGCGCTGTACGGGGGGAAGGGCACACGCCGTATCACTGTGCGCGACATCGCTCTCGCCAAGGAGCGGGGCGAGAAGTGGCCCATGCTCACCGCGTACGACGCGATGACCGCGTCCGTCTTCGACGAGGCCGGCATCCCGGTCATGCTCGTCGGCGACTCCGCGGGCAACTGCCACCTCGGGTACGAGTCGACCGTGCCCGTCACCCTCGACCAGATGACGATGCTCTCGGCGGCCGTGGTCCGCGGCACCTCCCGTGCCCTGATCGTCGCCGACCTCCCCTTCGGCTCGTACCAGGAGGGCCCCGTACAGGCGCTCCGGTCCGCCACCCGGCTGATCAAGGACGCCGGGGCCGGCGCGGTCAAGCTGGAGGGCGGCGAGCGGTCCTACGAGCAGATCCGGCTGCTGGTCGAGGCCGGCATCCCGGTGATGGCGCACATCGGCCTGACCCCGCAGTCCGTCAACGCCATGGGCTACCGCGTCCAGGGCCGTGGCGAGGAGGCGGCCGCGCAGCTGCTGCGTGACGCCAAGGCCGTGCAGGACGCGGGCGCGTTCGCGGTCGTCCTCGAACTGGTCCCCGCCGAGCTGGCGGCCGAGGTGACCCGGTCGCTGCACATCCCGACCGTCGGCATCGGCGCCGGGGCGGAGACGGACGCGCAGGTCCTGGTGTGGACCGACATGCTGGGCCTCACGCCCGGCCGGGTCCCGAAGTTCGTGAAGCAGTACGCCGACCTGCGCGAGGTCATGGGCAACGCGGCGAAGGCGTTCGCGGAGGACGTGGTGGGAGGCACCTTCCCGCTGGAGGAGCACAGCGTCCACTAGAGCCACTGTGGCACCAAAGCAGCCCGCCGATCTTCCCCCGCCGGCGGGCTGCTGCCGTTTTTTCTCGCCCCCGCCGCCCCTACCCGTCCCGTCCCTGGGGACTGCGCCCCCAGCCCCCCGCTTCGGCCCTGAACGGGCCTCGTCCTCAAACGCCGGACGGGCTGGAATACCTGGACCGGCGCTAGCAAATCCAGCCCTTCCGGCGCTTGAGGAGCGGGGGTCCAGGGGGCAGCGCCCCCTGGGAGCGGGGTCGAAGGGGCGGCAGCCCCTGGAGGACGGGACGGGTAGGGGCGGCGGGGGCGAGAACCGCTTGTCGGTCGGCTGTCGGTGGTGTCGGTGACTTGTCGGTGGTCTGTCGGTCGGGGCTGACACCGTCTTCCCCATGACGCGAATCGACAAGAACCCCAACGGCGCCGACATCGCCGTAACCGTGCGGGGGCTGGTGAAGCACTACGGCGACACCAAGGCGCTGGACGGTGTGGACCTGGATGTGCGGGAGGGGACCGTGATGGGGGTGCTCGGGCCCAACGGTGCCGGGAAGACCACCCTCGTCCGCATCCTGTCCACCCTTCTCGCCCCGAACGCCGGACAGGCCACCGTCGCCGGCTACGACGTCGTACGGCAGCCCCGCCAGCTGCGGAGGGTCATCGGCCTCACCGGCCAGTACGCCTCCGTCGACGAGAAGCTCCCCGGCTGGGAGAACCTGTACATGATCGGGCGGCTGCTCGACCTGCCCCGCAAGGAGGCCCGCCGCAGGGCCGACGAACTGCTGGAGCGCTTCTCGCTCACCGAGGCCGCCAAGCGGCCGGCGAGCACGTACTCCGGCGGTATGCGGCGACGGCTCGACCTCGCCGCGTCCATGATCGGACAGCCCGCGGTCCTCTTCCTCGACGAGCCGACCACCGGCCTCGACCCCCGTACCCGCAACGAGGTGTGGGACGAGGTCAAGCGGATGGTCGGGGACGGGGTCACCGTCCTGCTCACCACGCAGTACATGGAGGAGGCCGAGCAGCTGGCCGACGAGCTCACCGTCGTCGACCGCGGCAAGGTCATCGCCGGCGGCGGCATCGAGGAGCTGAAGGCCAAGGTCGGCGGGCGGACCCTGCGGGTACGGCCCGTGGACCCGCTGCAACTGCGGCCGCTCGCCTCCTACCTCGACGGCCTCGGCATCACCGGCCTCGCCACCACCACCGTGGACCCCGACGCCGGCTCCCTCCTGGTGCCGATCCTCAGCGACGAGCAGCTGACCGCGGTGGTCGGCGCGGTCACCGCGCGCGGCGTCACGATCTCCTCCATCACCACCGAACTCCCCAGCCTGGACGAGGTGTTCCTGTCCCTCACCGGCCACCGCGCGAGCGCCCCGCAGGACGCCGTGCCCGCCGACGACCGCGAGGAGGTCGCCGTATGAGCGCCGCCACCGTCACCACACCCGTCGCCGTCTCCCCCTCCGAGGACGTCCGCATTCCGCTGCGCGGGCATCTGCGGCACACCAGCGCCCTCATCCGCCGCAATCTGCTCTGGATCCGCCAGGACCCGGAGTCGATGGCCGACGCGGTGCTGATGCCGGTCATCTTCACGCTGCTGTTCGTGTTCGTCTTCGGCGGCTCGATCGGGCAGGCGCTGGGCGGCGGGCAGGACCAGTACGTGCAGTACGTCATCCCCGGCATGATCGCGATGATGAGCATGACGCTCTCTCAGGGCGTCGGCACCGGCTTCAGCCAGGACTTCAACTCCGGTGTCATGGACCGCTTCCGGTCCCTGCCGATCGGACGCGGCTCGGTGCTCTTCGCGAAGATCTCCGTCGAACTGATCCGGATGCTGTTCGCGACCGCCGTCCTGATGATCGTCGCCGTCCTGGTCGGGTTCGACATCACCAGCTGGACCGGGCTGCTCGCGACCGTGGCCCTGTCCACGGCGTTCGCCTCGTCGATCATGTGGGTGTTCCTCACCCTGGGCGTGATCATGAAGAGCGCGCAGTCCGTGCAGGCCATGGGCTTCCTGGTGCTGTTCCCGCTGCAGTTCGGCTCGTCGATCTTCGCGCCGACCGGCTCCATGCCGGGCTGGCTCCAGGCCTTCACCGACTACAACCCGCTGTCCACGCTCGCGGACGCGGCGCGCGGACTGATGGTGGGCGGCCCGGTCGCCCACGACCTGTGGGTGACGCTCGCCTGGTCGGTGGCGATCACGGCGGTCATGGCGCCGGTCGCCATCCACAAGTTCAAGACCAAGAGCTGACATCCGCTTCGCCGGTGCGCGTCAGATCAGGGCGGTGGCCTCCGTGGGGGAGAGGCCGCCGCCCTCCGCGTGCGCCGCCTCGAACGCCTCGTCGCCGAGCGCGGCGCGCGCGTGACGCTCGGCCCGGTCGTACGTCTCGCGTTCGATGGAGGTCGCGACATGGCCGGACGGCAGCATCGCGCGCGCGGTCCCGAGGACACGGGCCGCGTCCTCGGGCCTGTTCGCACCGTCGGGGGCGGCCAGGGCGATCGCCGCGATCGACAGGTACAGCGGTCGCATGTACGGGGCGATGGCCTCGGACAGCGGGTCGTCGGCCTTGTCCAGGGCCTGCCGGGCCTTGTCCAGACAGGCCTCGTAGCAGCCGTCCGCCGCCTCCATCCAGGCCTCCGAGCCGAGGATGAACGCGTCGAAGACGACGAAGTGGGCGATGTTGAACTCCTCGCGCAGCAGCCGCAGTTGCTCGCGCGCCTCCAGGGTCCGGCCGGTGAAGGAGAGATGCGCGGCGAGGAACATCCGAGCGGCGGGCAGGGCCCCGTTGACCCCGCCCTCCTGCTGGGCGATCACCTCCCGCAGGATCCGCTCGGCCCGCTCGCTCTGACCCGCCTCCATGAGCGCGCTGCCGAGCCGGGCGCGGAGCACCGCGTTCTGGGCGCGGGCGCCGAGCCGGTCGGCCTGCTCCATGGCCGCCTCGTAATCGGCGGCGGCCTCCAGCCAGGCGCCCGCGCGCTCCCGGGCCTCACCGCGCGCGGACAGTGCCTCCGCGGTGCCCCACGCGTCCCCGAGGGCCTGGAAGATCTCCAGCGCCTCGTCGGCGTCGCGCGCCGCGTCGCCCGCCCAGTCGGCCCGGTTGGCGAGGATGTTGGCGCGGATCTGGAGGGTGCCGGCGAGCTCCCACTCGGTCCCGGGCGTCGCACGGCAGGTGCGGACGGCGGCGTCGAGGATCCCGGCCAGCCGCTCCGCGCCGCCGCTCAGCATCACGGCGTAGAACCAGAGCATGCCCGGGGGACGGCAGACCTGCGGCAGGCCCGGTTCGTAGACCTCGGTGATGATGCGCAGCTTCTCCTTGGCCTGCGGGGTCTCCCAGGCGTCCAACTCCGTGTCCATGCAGGCCAGATGGGAGAGGTGGATACCGCGCCGGGCCTCGGCGAGGAGTTCGCCGGTCAGCGGGGGCGGGGCGTCGGTGCAGCGCTGGTGGACGGGGGCCGCGCGGCGCACCGGCTCGGTGAACGGGTCGGGGCCGAGGGCCATGATCTCGCTGTACCAGTTGCGGGCCTCGATACGGACGTCACGCAGCTGCCAGTACCAGGCCAGCGACAGCCCCAGACAGAGCGCCTCCTGCTCGTCGCGCTCGGCGATGGCGTGCCGCAGGGCGGTGCGCAGGTTCTCGTACTCGCGCTCCAGCCGTTCGATGGCGAGGAGTTGACTCGGCCCGCGGAGCAACGGGTCGGTGGTGCGGGCGAGTTCGCGGTAGTACGTCAGATGCGCACGCTCCGCCTCCCCGCGCCGGCCGGTCTCGTCGAGCCGTTCACCCGCGTACTCGGCGACGGTCTCGAGGAGCCGGTAGCGCATCTCGCCGCCCTCGCCCGAAGGTGCGGCGACCACCAGGGACTTGTCGACGAGCGAGCCCAGCGCCTCCAGCGCGACGGGACCGCAGACGGCCTCGGCGGCGGCCAGGTCGCAGCCGCCGGCGAAGACCGACAGCCGCCGCAGGACGTCCCGTTCGTCCTCGACGAGCAGTTCCCAGGACCAGTCGACGACGGCCCGCAGGGTCTGCTGCCGGGGCAGGACGGTACGGCTGCCGGAGGTGAGCAGCCGGAAGCGGTCGTCGAGCCGGTCGGCGATCTGACGTGGCGTCAACATACGCAGCCGGGCGGCCGCGAGCTCGATGGCGAGGGGCAGTCCGTCCAGCCGACGGCAGATCTCGGCACAGGCCGCGGCGGTCTCCTCGTCGGCCTCGACCCGGAACCCGGGCCGGGCCGCGGCCCCGCGGTCGGCGAGCAACCGCAGCGCGACGGGCTCGGGCAGCGGTTCCACGGGCCGCAGCAACTCCCCCGGTACGCCCAGCGGTTCACGACTGGTGGCCAGCACCGTCAGCTGCGGGCAGCGCGCCAGCAGCTCCTCCACGAGGCGAGCGGCGGCGTCGACGACATGCTCGCAGTTGTCGAGGATCAGCAGCATCCGGCGCTTGCCGCAGTGCTCCGCGAGCCGTTCGACGGGGTCGGCGTGCCGCTCGTTCCCGGCTCGCATCGCCTCCGCGCCCGCGCCGTACAGCACGGTCTCCCGGGCGCCGACGGCGGTCAGCACGGCCTCCGGTACCCCCGCCGGATCGTCGACCGGGGCGAGCTCGGCCAGCCATACCCCGTCCTTCGCGGCGTACCGCACGGTCTCGGCCGCCTCCTGCGACAACCGCGTCTTCCCCGCGCCCCCGGGCCCGAGCAGGGTCACGAGCCGCGCCGCCGCGAGGTCACCGCGGATCGCCTCGATGTCGGTCTCACGGCCGACGAAGGAGGTGAGGCGGGCGCGGAGGTTGCCGAGTACGGCGGGCCCGGCGCCCGTGGGCGCGTGCTCTGCCGACGGGACCCGCGAGTCCGGGTCGCTGTCGACGCCTGCCGCGGAAGCGGCCCGGCCCGCCGCACCCGGACCCCGCCCGCCCGGCACCCCCGGTCGCAGCAACTCCCCGTGCAGCGCCCGGAGTTCCGGCCCCGGATCCGCCCCCAGCTGCTCGGCCAGCACGCGTCGTACGTCCTCGTAGGCCGCCAGCGCCTCGGCCGTACGGCCGGCGTCGCGGAGGGCGCGCAGACGCAGGGACTGGAGGAGCTCGTCCAGCGGGTGACTGTCGCACAACGCGGTCAGCTCGGGGAGGGACTGCTCGGCCTGGCCGAGGGCGAGGGCGGCGGCGTGACGGGCGCGCAGGGCGTCCAGGCGCCGGGCCTCCCAGCGGGCCGCCTCGGCGGTGCGGTCGGGCAGGTCGGCGAGGACGGGGCCGCGCCACAGGGCCAGGGCGTCGTCGAGGACGCCGGCCGCCTTCGCGGGGTCGCCGTCGGCGAGCGCGCGCGTGCCCTCGCCGGCCAGCCGGTCGAAGCGGTGCAGGTCGATGTCGTCGGGCGCGGCGACGAGCCGGTAGCCGCCGTCCGCGGAGGCGACCGCGTCCGCGCCGAGGGCCCGCCGCAGCCGGCCCACCAGTGCCTGCACCGCGCCCGGCGCGTCGGCGGGCGGGTCACCGTCCCACACCTCGTCGACCAGCAGGCTCACGGCGACCGTACGGCCGGGCCGCAGCGCGAGCACGGTCAGCAGCGCACGCAGCCGCGCGCCGCCGACCGGGAGCGGGGTGCCGTCGGGACGGAGTACCTGGGTGGTGCCGAGGATGCGATAGCGCACGGGATCCATTGTCTCTGGTGGGTTCGGGGGCGGTCACGGGGATCGGGCGGGGGCGGGCGCCGTGTCGGTTCCGGCGGGCGACGGATCAGACGGGCCGGCCGCGCACCGTGTCCGGGTACCTCAAGGGTCACGGCGGCCCCCACCGAGAAGGGCGTGCCGCGGCACTCCATCTGCCGGTCCTCATAGAACACGTGCCAAAGCCCCATGGCCCCACCTTCTCCGGAACCGATGAGGTACCGCGAGACGTTTTCGTCGTACGCCCGGTACGGTCGGGCAGTCCCAGAGCGTGTACGAGAGTCGGGGGAACCCCATGACCACCACAGCCGCCCGCAACAGCGACCGGCGGATCAGCCCTGTCTTCGTGGGCATCCTGGCCGTCACCGCGGTGACCGGCTGGGCGACTTGGACCGGGTTCGCCGAGCAGCCCGGCGTGGCCGTGTTCCTGTTCGTGACGGCCGCCTGGATCGTGTCCCTGTGTCTGCACGAGTACGCACACGCGCGTACCGCCCTGCACAGCGGTGACATCACCGTGGGTTCGAAGGGTTACCTCACGCTCAATCCTTTGAAATACACCCATGCGCTGCTCAGCATCGTCCTCCCCGTCCTCTTCGTGATCATGGGCGGGATCGGCCTGCCCGGCGGCGCCGTCTTCATCGAGCGCGGCCGGATCCGGGGGCGCTGGAAGCACAGTCTGATCTCGGCGGCCGGGCCGCTCACCAATGTGCTGTTCGCGATCGTGTGCACGGCCCCGTTCTGGCTGGACGCGCTCGACGGGGTGCCCGCGGACTTCCGGTTCGCGCTGGCCTTCCTCGCCCTGCTCCAGGTGACGGCCGCGATCCTGAACTTCCTGCCGATCCCGGGCCTGGACGGCTATGGCGTCATCGAGCCCTGGCTGTCGTACAAGATCAAGCGCCAGGTGGAGCCGTTCGCGCCGTTCGGCCTGCTGTTCGTCTTCGCGCTGCTGTGGGTGCCGGCGGTCAACAGCGCGTTCTTCGACGTGATCGACTCGATCCTGGCCTCGCTCGGAATCAACGACTTCGAGACGTACTGCGGTCAGGACCTCTACCGCTTCTGGCAGACCAGCGACTTCTGCTCGGTCAGCGGCTGACGGACTTCTCCGCCTTGGCACGCTTCACGTAGTACCAGCACATGTTGCTGGACAGCCCCACGATCAGCACCCACACGATCCCCAGGAAGCTGCCCCGGGAGAAGGACACGACCGCCGCCGCCACGGCGAGAAGACAGACGATCAGGGCGTAGAGGGCGAGGCGGGGCATGGGAGCGGCTCTCCTGTCGGGGGGACACTGGTGACGTCGTCGTCCAGTGTCCCCCATCGGCTCATACGTCCGTGACGCGCAGACCCGCGTGCGCCTTGTACCGGCGGTTCACGGAGATCAGGTTGGCGACCAGCGACTCGACCTGGTGGGCGTTGCGCAGGCGTCCCGCGAAGATGCCGCGCATGCCGGGGATGCGGCCGGCCAGGGCCTGGACGATCTCGACGTCGGCCCGTGCCTCGCCGAGGACCATCACGTCGGTGTCGATCTCGTCGATCTCCGGGTCCTCCAGGAGGACCGCCGAGAGGTGGTGGAAGGCGGCGGTGACGCGGGAGTCCGGCAGCAGGGCGGCGGCCTGCTGGGCGGCGCTGCCCTCCTCGGGCTTCAGGGCGTAGGCGCCCTGCTTGTCGAAGCCGAGCGGGTTGACGCAGTCGACGACCAGCTTCCCGGCCAGTTCCTCGCGCAGCGACTCCAGGGTCTTGCCGTGGCCGTCCCAGGGCACGGCAACGATCACGATGTCGCTGCGGCGGGCCGTCTCGGCGTTGTCGGCGCCCTCGACGCCGTGCCCGAGTTCGTCGGCGGCGGCCTGGGCGCGGTCGGCGGCGCGCGAGCCGATGATCACCTTCTGGCCGGCCTTGGCGAGCCGGTAGGCGAGGCCCTTGCCCTGGGGGCCGGTCCCGCCGAGCACGCCGACGACGAGCCCGGAGACGTCGGGAAGGTCCCAGGGGTCCTTCGCGGGGGCCTTCTGTGCACTGTCGGTAGAGGTCATGGGCCGACTTTACGTGCGCCCCGCGGGCGCCGTCCGGTCAGGTGAGCCGCGTCACGGGCACCCGTCGGAAGTGATCCGCTCACGGGCGCCGAAGTCGCCGGTGCCGGAGCCGCCGCGAACCAGGTCGGAGCAGGCCGCGAGGGGCGTCGGCCGTGCGGCGGGCATGCCCTGTCGTAGCCGCTGCCGGTGCGGGTGCGGATCGCCATCAAGGCGCGGTTGCCGGGGAGCCGCTGCCGGTGTCGAAGGCTCCTGGTCGCAGGTCGTTCCTCATGCCCGGTTCGGGCGAATTCGTGGTGAACTCCGGGTCAAGGGTGGCCGCTTGCGGCAGGATGCGGCCACATGGACGCCGTACGTGTCGCGTTGTTGCGCGAAGTGCTCGCCGGGACCGAGTGGTTGGGGGCGACCCGGAGGTTCGCCGGGGTGCTGCGCGGCTCGGTGGTCTCGCACGGAGGCGGCCTGCTGCTGGTCGGCACGCCGGAGTACGAGCCGTGGCATCTGGCGGCCCATCTGGTGGACGAGGCGGCCTGGTCGGGCACACCGGAGCTGGCTCCCACGCTCGTACGGCATGAGGCGCAGCCCTCGGACCCGGCCCATCTGGCCGTCGGCCTGGGGCGGTTGGCGGCGGCGCGGCGCGGGGAGACGCTGCTGGTGGTGTCCCCGGCGGTCCCGGACGCCCCGTTCCTGGAGCGTGTGCACGACGCCCGCCGGGCCGGCGCGACGGTACTGGCGCTCGGCCCCGGCGACGGCGACCTCGCGGCGATGGCCCATGAATCCCTCGCCGTCCCGAACAGCCCCGACCTCGACCTCGACACCGTCCAGCACCTGGTGAGCGCGGCGGCGGGCGAGAACGCCCTCCCGACCCCACGAACCCGCCACCGCTTCCGGGACCGCCTCTCCCGCCTGACAGACCACCTGACGGCACCGCCGCCGGCGCGCTGGTAGGGCGGCGCGGGCTGGTCCGCACGGTTGGGGAAAGGCGATCGCCGACGCGCGGCGCAAGGCCGTCACCGGCGCGGCACGAGGAGTCGGTCCCGCCGCGAGACCGCCCCGGCACGCCCCGGGGACACCGGCCCGCAACCCGCACCAGGGCCACGACAGATCTCGCGCAGGCCCGTGCGGCACTCGCTCCCTCGCCCCTCGGCTCCCCGCCCCGAAATTCGGTTGCCCCCGCCCGTCGCCGCGGCCGACCATGGCCCGTCGTGACCGATGACGACTCCGCTCCCCCTGTCTCCCGTCTCCGCTCCGTCCTGCCCGATCTCACCCCGTGGCGGGCGTCGGCCGACTTTCGGCGGCTGTGGGTGTCGGGGCTGGTCTCGAACTTCGGCAGCTTTCTGACGTTCGTCGCGCTGCCGGTGCAGATCAAGGAGTTGACGGAGTCCGCGGCGGCGGTGGGGGCGATCGGTGCGGTGGAGTTGATTCCGCTGATCGTCTTCGGGTTGTACGGCGGTGCGCTGGCCGACGCCCTGGACAAGCGCGGGCTGATCATCTGGACCGAGGCCGGGCAGGGTGTGCTCAGCGCGGTACTGCTGGTCAACGCGCTGATGCCGAACCCGGCGGTGTGGCCGCTGTATCTCGTCGCCGCCCTGTCCTCCGCGCTCGTCTCGGTGCAGCGGCCCGCGCTGGACTCGCTGTGGCCGCGGATCGTGGCCCATGAGCATCTGCCGGCCGCGGCCTCCCTCAACACCTTCCGCTGGACGGTCGGCGGGGTCGCGGGCCCGGCGGTGGCGGGTGTGGTGGTGGCGTACGCGGGGCTCGGCTGGGCGTATGCGGCGGATCTGGTCACCTTCGTGGTCTCGGTCGCGCTCATCATCCCGATCGCCTCCTCCCCGGCCGCGCACGAGGCGGCGAAACCGTCGCTGAAGGCGATCGCCGAGGGCGCCCGGTACGCCTGGGGCCGCAAGGAGCTGCTCGGCACCTACGCGGTCGACCTCGCGGCGATGTTCCTGGCGATGCCGCTGGCGCTGCTGCCGTTCCTCGCGGACGAGCTGGACGCCGAGTGGGCGCTGGGTCTGATGTACGCGACGGTCCCGCTGGGGGCGCTGCTGGTGAGTGTGACGAGCGGCTGGACGGCGCGGATCCACCGGCACGGCCGGATGGTGGTGCTGTCGGCCGCGTTGTGGGGCGTGGCGATCGCGGCGGCCGGGATCGTCGGCAACCTGTGGCTGGTGCTGCTGTTCCTGACCGTGGCCGGGGGCTGCGACATGGTCAGCGGGATCTTCCGCGGGGTCATGTGGAACCAGACGATCCCGGACGAGCTGCGGGGCCGGCTCGCGGGGATCGAGCTGCTGTCGTACTCCGTGGGTCCGACCCTGGGGCAGGTCAGGTCGGGCGGTTTCGCCGCGTGGTGGGGTGTGCGGACGTCGGTGTGGTCGGGCGGTCTGCTGTGCGCCGGCGCGGTGGGCCTGCTGGCGCTGTGTCTGCCGAAGCTGATGACGTACGACGCGCGGACGGACGAGCACGCGGCGCGGGTGCGGAAGCAGCGGACCGCCGCCGCACCCACGGGCGCCTGATCAGTCGTCGTCGCCGCGGGCCGAGGCGTCGTGCCACTTGGGGTCGTTCTCCCACTCGAGGTTGCGCTCGCGGGCGGTCTCCATCGCGTGCTCGGCCTCCTGCCGGGAGGCGTACGGCCCGAAACGGTCCTTGCCGGGGCAGTCCGGCCCCTCCTCGACCTTCTTGTGCTCCAGGCAGTAGTACCACTCGCCCGGCTTACCGACCGTGCGCTTCTTGAACAGGGCCATGACCAGCTCCTCTCGCCACCGACATGTTCCCCCACAGCGGCTCGTTAGACTCGCTGGCATGTCTGGCCAGTCGCTGCTTGTACCAGGGGAGCTGTCCCCCACCCGTTCCGTACCCGGAAACATCCGTCGTCCTGAGTACGTCGGCAAGCCGGGGCCCACGCCGTACACCGGGCCGGAGGTGCAGACTCCGGAGACCATCGAGGCGATGCGGACCGCCGGCCGGATCGCCGCGCGGGCGATGGCGGAGGCGGCGAAGCTGATCGCCCCCGGTGTGACCACCGACGAGCTGGACAAGGTGGCGCACGAGTACATGTGCGACTACGGCGCCTACCCGTCGACGCTGGGCTACCGCGGCTTCCCCAAGTCGCTGTGCACCAGTGTCAACGAGGTGATCTGCCACGGGATCCCGGACTCGACGGTGCTGCGGGACGGCGACATCGTCAACCTCGACGTGACGGCGTACATCGGCGGGGTGCACGGCGACAACAACGCGACGTACCTGGTCGGGGACGTCGACGAGGAGAGCCGGCTGCTGGTCGAGCGGACGCGTGAGTCGCTGGAGCGCGCGATCAAGGCGGTCCGGCCGGGGCGGCAGATCAACATCATCGGCCGGGTCATCGAGTCGTACGCCAAGCGTTTCGGGTACGGGGTGGTGCGGGACTTCACGGGGCACGGGATCAACTCGTCGTTCCACTCCGGGCTGATCATTCCGCACTACGACAGTCCGCACGCGACGACGGTCATCCAGCCCGGCATGACCTTCACGATCGAGCCGATGCTGACGCTGGGGACGCACGAGTACGACATGTGGGACGACGGCTGGACGGTCGTCACGAAGGACCGCAGGCGCACGGCGCAGTTCGAGCACACGCTGGTGGTGACGGAGAGCGGCGCCGAGATCCTGACGCTGCCGTAGCAAGCCCGAGGGCCCGTCCCCTGATGGGGGCGGGTCTTTTCTTGTACGCTTTTACCGACAGGGCGTCGGCAAACCTATTGACTTAGGTAAGCCTTACCTTAGAGGATGCACTGCATGGACTCCTTCTCGACAGTCATCCGCACCGCCTCCCACGAGCAGCACGTGGAGGCGGAGACCTCGTCGTTCATGAGTGACCTGCTCGGCGGCAGGCTGGGCGTGGACGCGTACGCGCGGTACACCGAGCAGCTGTGGTTCGTGTACGAGGCGCTGGAGAGCGGGGCCGAGCGGCTGGCCGCCGATCCGGTGACCGGGCCCTTCATCCAGCCCGAGCTGTACCGGCTGGGCGCGCTGGAGCGGGATCTGGAGCATCTGCGGGGCGCCGGCTGGCGTACGGGGCTGACCGCGCTGCCGGCCACGCGGGCCTATGCGGACCGGGTCCGGGAGTGCGCCACCGAGTGGCCGGCCGGCTACATCGCCCACCACTACACGCGCTACCTCGGCGACCTCTCCGGCGGCCAGATCATCCGCGACAAGGCGGAGCGGACCTGGGGCTTCGAGCGCAAGGGCGACGGAGTGCGCTTCTACGTCTTCGAGGGGATCGCCAACCCCGCCGCGTTCAAGCGGGGTTACCGCGAGCTGCTGGACGGCGTGCGGGTCGACGACCTGGAGAAGCAGCGGATCGTGACGGAGTGCAAGAGGGCGTTCGCGCTGAACACGGCGGTCTTCCGCGCCCTCGGCGAGGAGTTCCCCCTGAGCGCCTAGCGGCCTAGCGCTCCAGGTACACCCGGCCACCGATCTCCACCCAGCCGCCGGGCTGGGGAGCGGTGAGGATCTGCGAGCCCGCGCCCTGGGTGATGTTCAGGGCGCGGCCCAGCCGGTCGGTGAGCAGGAGGGCGGCGGCGCCGGTCGCCTCGTCCTCGTCGATCCCGTCGTCACGGCCGGGGAACGCCCGCGCGCGCACCCGTCCCGCGGGCTCGTCCTCCCAGGCCCAGGCGTAGATCCACTCCCCCTTCGGCGGCACGTCCAGGTCGTCGACCTCGGCGGCCGTCGCGTACTGCCTGAGCGTCCGCGGCGGCGCCCACTCCGCCCGCGCCTCGATCCAGCTGAACTCGCCGTCGAGCCGGGCGCCCACGACACCGGCCGGGGTGACCAGCTCCGGCACGTCGAGCAACCATGCCGTGCCGACGCAGGGGTGGCCGGCGAAGGGCAGCCTCAGCGTCGGCGTGTAGATGTCGATGACCCCGCGCTCCGGGTCGTCCACGAACACGGTCTCACTGAACCCGAGCTTCCCGGCGAACAGTTGCCGCTCCTCGCGGTCCGGCATCACGGATCCCTCGCGTATGACGCCGAGTTCATTGCCGTATCCGCCGTTCGGCGCGCAGAAGACGCGCAGTACGTCGTAGTCAGTCACGGGGGAATTGAAGCATCGCGCGGTCGGCCAGGTCGTCCCAGGCCCTGGCTCCGCCGGGGAGGGGCCAGAAGTCGGTGGGGGGCATGCCGTACGGAAGCGAGGCGATCAGCTCGGCGTGCCCCTGTTCCATGGCGGCCCGTTGGCGTGCGTGGCCGGGGTCGTCGGGGCGCGCCGCCGACTGCCGCAGGCGGTTCTCGTGGGCGCGGGTCGCGCGCTCGGCCACCCGCCGCCACACGCCCTCGTCGGACACCCGGTGGAGCAGCACACACTCCGGCGTCCGGCCCTCCGCCAGCGCGGCCATCGCCCGGTCGTGGCCGTCCAGGATCACGCAGCCGTCCAGGAAGGCCACCGACCACAGCAGGACGGGCGCGAGCGTTCCCTCGCGGGCGTGCTTGCGGTACGCCTTCACCCGCCCGGCATCCGGTGGCGAGAGGCGGCGGAGCGGGAGAACGCCGTTCCAGCCGCCACCGCAGTACAGCTCCAACCGGCCGCCCGGCCAGACCTTCACGAACTCCTCGGTCCAGACGTACGGCGGGAACTCGGTCCGCAGGGCCAGCTCCCAGCGTCCGTCCAGCAACGGGGCGCCGTCCGCTTCCTCCAGCCAACGCGCGTACTGGTGCGGCCAGTTGACGTTCGACCGCATGTCCGCCGAGCGCAGTGGCGGCAGCGGGGAGCGGTAACCGTCGAGGCGGTGCAGGTGCAGATCCCGGCAGCAGTGCCGACCCACCGTGCGACCGAGCAGCACGGGTCGCTCTCCCTGCCGCAACAGAAGCCGCCCGTCGCCCGTCGTCTCGAAGCGCAACGCCGGCGGGCCGGGGCGGTTCGCCACGTTCAGTACCAGCCGCCCCGGCCCCAGCAGTTCCCTGTGTCCCCTGTTCACGGGGACAGTTCTACGCCTCGGTACGGCGCCCGCGCATCGATGATTTCCAGGTAAGCAAGGTAAGGCTAACCTAAACTCATACGGCTCAAGTCGGTCGTGGGGCAGCTGTACAAGAAGGACGGTGGGGCGTGACCGTACTGGAGAAGACCGCGGTTCAGGCGGGTGGGACGGCTGAGTCCCCGCCACGAGGACGGCGGTCGGCCGCGTGGCTGATGACCGCCGGGCTGGTCGTGGGACTGCTCGTCCTCGTGCCGGTCGCGGCCGGTGTCGGGGCCTATCCGATCCCGGTCGCGGACGTCCTCGGCTCCGTGCAGCACAAAGTCGGGCTCGGGGGCGGCGGGTTGGACCGGGTCGCCGAGTCGGTGCTGTGGAACGTGCGGTTCCCAAGGATCGCGCTCGCGCTGCTCGTCGGGGCCTCGCTGGGGTGTGCGGGGGCGTTGATGCAGGGCGTGTTCGGCAATCCGCTTGCCGAGCCGGGGGTCATCGGTGTCTCGTCGGGGGCGGCCGTGGGGGCGGTCGCGGCGATCGCGTTCGGGATCGACTTCCTCGGCACGTGGACGGTTTCGGTGTTCGCGTTCGTCGCGGGGCTCGGGACGGTGCTGCTGGTGTACGCGATGTCGCGGTCCGGGGGGCGTACGGAGGTCGTGACGCTGATCCTCACCGGGATCGCGGTGAACGCGTTCGCGGGGGCGGTGATCGGGTTGTTCCTGTTCTTCGCGGACACGGCGGCCGTCAACCAGATCACGTTCTGGCAGCTGGGGTCGTTGGCGCAGGCGACGTGGGCGAAGGTGGTCGCGGTGCTGCCGTGCGCGGTGCTCGGGCTGGCGGTGGCTCCGCTGTACGCGCGGCGGCTGGATCTGCTGTCTCTCGGTGAGCGGCCGGCTCGGCATCTGGGGGTGGATGTGGAGCGGTTGCGGATCGTTCTGGTGCTGGTGATCGCGTTGCTGACGGCGGCGGCGGTGAGTGTGTCCGGGATCATCAGCTTTGTGGGGCTGGTGGTGCCGCATCTGCTGCGGATGGTGGCGGGGCCGGGGCATCGGTTCCTGGTGCCGGGGAGTGCGTTGACGGGGGCGCTGGTGTTGTTGGCGGCGGATTTGGCCGCGCGGACGGTCGCGGCGCCGGCGGAGTTGCCGCTGGGTGTGCTGACGGCGCTGCTGGGCAGCCCGTTCTTCTTCTGGCTGCTGCGTCGGACGCGGCGCAGGCAGGGGGGATGGGCCTAGGGGTGGTACGGCGGGTGCGGGTGAGTGGGGGCCGGTCGCGCACTTCCCCGCGCCCCTGAAAGCACTCACCTCAGCCCCTCTTTTCCGCCGCAACGGCGCTCGGCCACTGCCGAGCACCCCTCCACCTTCAAGGACCCCGTCATGAGACTCCTCCGCAATCGCCCCACTCCCCCGGTCCCCGCCGAGCCCGGAGATGTGCTTGCCGCGACTGAAGGGCTGCACGTCCGCCTCGGACCCCGCGACGTGCTGCAAGGCATCGACATCACCGTCCGCGCCGGGGAGGTTCTCGCGCTCGTCGGGCCCAACGGGGCCGGTAAGTCCACTCTGCTCGGGGCGCTCGCCGCGGATGTTCCGGCCGCCGGTGGGGTGGTGCGGATTCATGGGCGTCCCGCCGCGGAGTGGTCCGCGCCCGAACTCGCCCTGCGCAGGGCTGTTCTCCCCCAGTCGGCCTCCCTCTCCTTCCCCTTTGCCGTCGAGGACGTCGTACGGATGGGACGCGCACCCTGGGCCGCCATCGCGCCCGACGACGATGACCGGGCCGTCGCCGAGGCCATGCGCCAGACCGAAGTCGCCGCCTTCGCGTCCCGTCCCTTCGGCGCGCTGAGCGGTGGTGAGCGGGCCAGGGTCGCGCTCGCGCGGGTGCTCGCGCAGCGGGCTCCGCTGCTGCTGCTGGACGAGCCGACCGCGGCTCTCGACCTCAGGCATCAGGAGCTGGTGCTGCGGGTGTGCCGGGAGCGGGCGCGCCAGGGGGACGCCGTCGTTGTCGTCCTGCACGATCTGGGGCTCGCCGCCGCGTACGCGCACCGGGTCGCGATCCTGCGCGCCGGGCGGGTCGCCGCCGACGGGGCGCCGGACGAGGTCTTCGACGAGCGGCTGCTGTCGGAGGTGTACGACCAGCCCGTGGAGGTGTTTCCGCACCCGCGGACGGGGGCGCTGCTCGTAAACCCTGAGCGGGACCTTTGAATCTCCTTTGACCTTTACTTGGGGTCCGTTTTGAGTCACCGTGATCGGCTCGTGCTCTTACACCGTCTATGAGAGGTGAATCACGGGACGGTGGGGTATCACGCAGGTAAGGCTCGGATAAGTTAGGCGAGCCTCACCGAACCGTGTGAGCCCTGTCACGTGATTTTTCAGCCATCGCCCGGGAGCCCGCATGCGAGCCGCCAGACTCTCCGCAGTCACCGCCACCGCCGTCGTGGCGGCCTTGACCGCCCTCACCGGGTGCACCGAGAAGGGCGGCTCCGGGGGCAGCGACCGTGTGATCGACGTGACCGCCACCGACAGCAAGTGCGACGTGTCGAAGAAGGAGTTCCCGGCCGGCCACGTCGAGCTCGCCATCGAGAACAAGGGCTCCAAGGTCACCGAGGTCTACATCCTCTTCCCGGACGACCGGGTCGTGACCGAGCGCGAGAACATCGGCCCGGGCACCAAGCAGACCGTCACCGCGGAGGTGAAGGCCGGCGACTACACGATCGCCTGCAAGCCCGGCATGAAGGGCGACGGCATCCGCCAGGACGTCAAGGCCACCGGTGGCACCGCCGCCAAGCGCGACCCCCGCCTCGACAAGGCCGTCGCCGCCTACCGCACCTACGTGCAGGCGCAGGCCGACGAGACGCTGCCGCTCGCCGAGACCTTCGCCAAGGCGGTCAAGGACGGGGACATCGAGGCCGCGAAGAAGGCCTACGCCCCCTCCCGCATCGGCTGGGAGCGCACCGAGCCGGTCGCGGAGTCCTTCGGTGACATCGACCCGAAGGTCGACGTCCGCGAGGACGGTCTGGAGGACGGCCAGGACCCGGAGAAGGACTGGACCGGCTGGCACCGCCTGGAGCGCTCGCTGTGGAAGGACAAGAAGCTCACCGCCCGTGACTCCGAGCTCGCCGACCAGCTGATCACCGACCTCAAGGACTGGCAGAACCGGGTCGGCAAGGCCGAGATCACCCCGACCTCCATGGCCAACGGCGCCAAGGAGCTCCTCGACGAGGTCGCCACCGGCAAGGTCACCGGTGAGGAGGAGCGCTACTCGCACACCGACCTCGTCGACTTCAAGGCCAATGTGGAGGGCGCCGAGAAGTCGTACGAGCTGCTGAAGGCGGTCGCCAAGGAGAACGACGCGGCCCTCACCACCGAGCTCGACAAGCAGTTCGCCGCGCTCAACACGCTGCTGGACAAGTACCGCGCGGACAAGACCTCGTACGACTTCACCTCGTACGAGAAGGTCGGCAAGGACGACCGCAAGGAGCTGTCGGACGCGGTGAACGCCCTCGCGGAGCCGCTGTCCAAGCTCGCCGCCGCAGTCGTCGCGAAGTGAAGCAGGGGGAGCCCTCATGACCGAGAACTCCACGGACGAGAACTCCACGGACGAGACCTCCACCACGGAGAACTCGCCCTCCCCGTCCCGCCGTTCGCTGATCGGCTGGGGCGGTGCCGGGCTCGCGCTCGGTGCCGCCGCGGCCGGCGGGGCGGTGGCGATGACCCGGGCCGGCAACGACGTGGACCCCGTGGGCGCCGAGGCGGGGGCCGCCGTCGCGTTCCACGGCGGCCACCAGGCCGGTATCTCCACTCCCGTGCAGGACCGGCTGCACTTCGCCGCGTTCGACGTGAAGACCGAGGACCGCGCCGAGTTCGTGCGGATGCTCAAGGACTGGACGGCGGCCGCGCGGCGGATGACCGGCGGACAGGCGGTCGGCGAGGGCGCCTTCGGCGGGCTGGCCGAGGCACCGCCGGACGACACCGGCGAGGCGCTGGGTCTCAAGCCCTCGCGGCTCACCCTCACCATCGGCTTCGGGCCGTCGCTGTTCCGGAAGTTCGGGCTCGAAGGCGAACAGCCCGAGGGTCTCTTCGAGTTGCCCAAGTTCGCCGGGGACGCCCTCGACAAGAACCGCAGCGGCGGCGACCTGTGCATCCAGGCCTGCGCCGACGACCCCCAGGTCGCCGTGCACGCCATCCGCAACCTGGCCCGTATCGGCTTCGGCAAGGTCGTCATCCGCTGGTCGCAGCTCGGCTTCGGGAAGACCTCGTCCACGACGCCGGAGGAGCAGACCCCGCGCAACCTCATGGGGTTCAAGGACGGCACCCGCAACATCGCGGGGACGGAGACGGACCGGCTGGAGAAGTTCGTGTGGGTCTCCGACCAGGACGGGCCCGACTGGATGGTCGGCGGCTCCTACCTCGTCGCCCGCCGTATCCGGATGCACATCGAGACCTGGGACCGCACCTCCTTGCAGGAGCAGGAGGACATCTTCGGCCGCGACAAGGGCGAGGGCGCCCCGGTCGGCAAGGCCAAGGAGCGCGACAAGCCGTTCCTGAAGGCGATGAAGCCCGACGCGCACGTCCGCCTCGCGCACCCCGACACCAACCACGGGGCGACCATTCTGCGCCGCGGCTACTCCTTCACCGACGGCACGGACGGGCTCGGGCGGCTCGACGCCGGGCTGTTCTTCCTCGCGTACCAGCGCGATGTGCGCAAGGGATTCGTGCAGATCCAGCGCAACCTCGCACCGGACGCCCTCAACGAGTACATCCAGCACGTGGGTTCGGCGGTCTTCGCCGTCCCGCCCGGCGTCCGTGACAAGGACGACTGGTGGGGCAGCACGCTGTTCTCCAAGGAGGCGTAGCCGTGTTCAGCAACTATCTGATCGGTCTGCGCGAAGGCCTGGAGGCCTCTCTCGTCGTCTGCATCCTCATCGCCTATCTGGTGAAGACGGAGCGCAGGGACGCGCTGAAGCCCATCTGGATCGGCATCGCCGTCGCGGTCGCGATCGCGCTCGGCTTCGGCTGCGCCCTCGAATTCGGCTCCCAGGAGCTGACGTTCAAGGCGCAGGAGGCGCTCGGCGGTTCGCTGTCGATCCTCGCGGTCGTCCTGGTGACGTGGATGGTCTTCTGGATGCGGCGCACCGCCCGGCATCTGAAGGCGGAGCTGCACGGCAAGCTGGACGCGGCCCTGCGGATGGGCACCGGCGCGCTGGTCGCCACCGCGTTCCTCGCGGTCGGCCGGGAGGGTCTCGAGACGTCCCTGTTCGTGTGGGCGTCGGTGCACGCGGCCGGTGACGGGACGCCGCGCCCGCTGATCGGTGTGGGGCTCGGCATCGCCACGGCGGTTGTGCTGGGCTGGCTGTTCTACCGGGGCGCGTTGAAGATCAACCTCGCCAAGTTCTTCACGTGGACCGGCGGCATGCTGGTCGTCGTGGCGGCGGGCGTGCTGGCGTACGGCTTCCATGATCTCCAGGAGGCCGACTGGCTGCCGGGCCTGAACGACAAGGCCTTCGACATCTCCGGGACCATCCCGCCGGACAGCTGGTACGGCACCCTGCTGAAGGGCGTCTTCAACTTCCAGCCGGACCCGACCGTGCTCCAGGTCACGGTGTGGCTGCTGTACCTGATCCCGACGCTCGCGCTGTTCCTCGCCCCGGTAGGGTTCGCCTCCGGGAAGGGGAAGGTGAAGGCATCCGATGAGCAGGGATCGCAGCCCTCGAAGGCTTCGCAGTCTTGACCGGAGGGTGCTGATAGCGGCCTCGGTGACCGCTTTGTCGCTGACGGCGAGCGGATGCGTGGTGGTCCACGGGGAACGCGAGGTGCTCCCCGCGACGACCAGGGCCGAAGCCGCCGAGGCGCTCCGGGAGTTCACGACCGCGTACAACAAGGCCGACAAGGCGTACGACAGTTCCCTGGACGCGGACCACGTCACCGGCCCTCTCGCCGACATCGACGCGGCGCGGCTGAAGGCGGGCCGGGCCAACAGCCCGCAGGGCAACACGGCGCACACCCCGCTGAAGCTGTCCGACGCGAAGTACACCATCCCCAAGAAGGCGGGCTGGCCCCGCTGGTTCGTCGCCGACACCGCCGCGAACAAGGGCGGCAGCGCGCGCTGGCTGTTCGTGTTCACGCGCGACGGCCTGGACGAGCCGTTCCAGGTGGCGTACTTGACGCTGGTCGCACCGGACGACGTACCGCAGTTCAAGACCGACACGGACGGCTGGGCGGAGGCCGTCCCCGCGAACTCGACGGAACTGTCCGTCGCCCCGCGGCAGTTGAGCCAGGACTACGCGACGTATCTGCAGAGCGGCGAGGGGAAGACCTTCGCGGCGGGCGCCCACACCAGCGGATGGCGCACGCAGCGCACCAAGGACGCCAAGAAGCCGGGACGGGCCACGCAGTACATCGACGAGTCGCTGACGAACGGTGACTACGCCCCGCTGGCGCTGCGCACCAAGGACGGCGGCGCCCTGGTGTTCTTCACGACGCGGCACTTCATGAAGCAGACCGCCTACGCGGGCACCACGCTCCCCGACCAGAACGCGGCCGTCGACGCCCTGACGACCGGCGAGGTCAAGCAGTCGCTGACGATGGAGTTCGTCTCCAACGAGGTCGCCCTGGACCCGGCGAAGGGTGCGAAGGGCGGGCAGGTGTCGGTGCTGGGGCGGATCCAGGGACTGACGGCGGCGAAGGGCGAGTAACCCCCTCGCGCCCTGAGGAGAGGTGCCCCTCCTCCTCGGACGGAGGTGCCTCAGCCGCGCGAGGGCCAGGCCGCGGAGGCGTGGTCCCGGTCCTCGCCGGCCCAGCGGGCGCCGGCGTCGGTGAGGATCTCCAGCAGGCTCAGCGGGTCGGGCAGCGGGTGCTCCGGGCCGCGTACCCAGCGCACGGTCCGACCGTCACCGGGCAGCCGGGCGGGCGGTACGAGAACGTAGGAGCCGCGGCAGTGCCAGCGAAGCCCCGGATGCTCGTCCATCGTCTCGGGGTGGCAGTCCAGCTCGCACGGCCACCACTCGTCCTCGTCCTCGGGGGTGCCGCGGGTGAGGGTGAAGAACATCAGCCGGCCGTCGGTCTCGGCGACCGGGCCGACCTCGATACCGGAGGCGAGCAGCCGCTCCAGGGCCTCGCGGCCGGCGTCGAGGGGCATGTCCAGGACGTCGTGCACCATGCCGGTCGCGGTGATGAAGTTGGCCTGCGGCTGGTGCCGGGCCCAGCGCTCGATCTGGGCGCGGTCGGTGGTGGACTGCGTCTGCCAGGCGAAGGAGACGGGGTGCCGGGCCGGGGTGGGACAGCCGACACGGTCGCAGGAACAGCGGTAGCCGGCCGGGTGCGCGGCGGGCGCCAGAGGCAGTCCCGCCCCGGCGGCGGCCAGCAGCAGGGCCTCACGGCCGCCGTCGTCGGCGGCGTCCTTCGGGCGGCGTCCACGCAGCCACTGGGTGAGTTTGCCCTGCCGGCCGGTCCGGCCGCCGAACTCCTGGCTCATGTATCGCCTCGCCTCGCTGTGGTGCGGACAGCATGCTCTATGGTCCCACCATCCTGCGCTCCCGGTGGCCGGAGCCGACAACCGGGGTAGGCGGGACAGGGCGTACCGGGGAGGAGGATCGGGTGAAATCCTCCGCTTTGACAGGATTTAGGGACCCGGCGCCCCTACCGTGGTCGTCATGGTCACGAGGATCGCGCTGACGGGCCTGGCTTCGGCGGCTTCCCTGGTCTCGCTGCTGGGACCGACGATCCCGCTGGAGTGGGGACCCGGACCGCTCACGGCGGACTCGCTGCCGCGTGTGACATACGTCGCCCATCGCGGCGGCGCCCGTGAGGTGCCCGAGAACAGCCTGTCGGGGCTCATGGCCGCCTATGGCCGCCGTACGGCCCACGTACTGGACTTCGACACCCGCATGCTGAGCGACGGAACGCTCGTCGTGATGCACGATCCGCTGCTGAACCGCACGACGTATCTGGGCGGCGAGGTGCACAGGCTGAACGTGCGGGAGTGGCAGGGCGTACGGGTGCGCCCCAAGGCCTCCCTCCCCGGCAGCTGGCGGTCGGAGCGGCCGCCCACCGTGGCCCAGGTGCTGGATCTGCTGGGCGGGCGGGCCGTGCTGATGCTGGAGGCGAAGGACCCCCGGAGCGTGGCCCCGCTGGCGGCACTGCTCCGCTCCCGGGGCCTGACCCGCTCGGTCTTCGTCCACTCCAACGACCCCGCACTGGCCCGGCGGGCCCATCGCCTGGGCCTCCTGACCGGCCTGTGGCGCTCGGCCCAGCAGTTGCGCACCGACCGTCCCGAGCGGTGGCGGTCCTTCGTGGACGTCCTGGACGTCGACTACAAGGCGCGTGACGCGGACCTGGTCCGGGCGGTGAACTCCGGTGTCCGACGGGTGTGGGCCCACACCGTGGTGACGCCGGCGCAGCGGGACCGGGTGCTGGGGCTGGGCTGCGACGGGGTGATCACGGATACGCCGGGGCGGCTGGCGCGGGTGCCTCAGCGCGGGGCGAGACCGTAGAGGGCGTAGTCGACGAGGGTGTCGGTGTACTCGTACGAGATCGGTCCGGTGTGCTGGAGCCAGCGCTGGGCCAGGGGTGAGACGAAGAGCTCCAGGGCGATGCGCGGGTCGATGTCCGGGCGTACGTCGCCGGTGTCCTGTGCGGAGCGCAGACGGTCGACGTAGAGCTGGAGCGAGGGTTCGAGCAGCTTGGCGACCAGTTCCCGGCCGAGCTGCTCGTTGACGACTCCCTCCGCGGCCAGCGCCCTTGACGGCACCTCGAAACGGGGGTCCCTCAGCTCGTCGACCGTGGCGCGCAGTACGGCCTTGAGGTCGGCGGCGAGGTCGCCCGTGTCCGGGAAGGCGTACGACTCCTGGCCGGCCTCGCGTGCGGACTGTTCGCCGAGGTCGAGGAAGGCCTCCATCAGCACCTCCGCCTTCGACGTCCACCATCGGTAGATCGTCTGCTTCCCGACGCCTGCGCGGGCCGCGATGCCCTCGATGGTGGTCTTGGGGTAGCCGACCTCGCCGACGAGTGCGAGGGCGGCGTCATAGATGGCGCGGCGGGACTTCTCGCTGCGGCGAGTGGTGTCGGGGGCGGGCTGCTTGACCATGGGCCGACGGTAGCAGGCGAGTGAGACGCCCCGTCTCGCTGAACCCGAGAGTTCCTCGCCCCCGCCGCCCCTACCCGTCCCATCCCTGGGGGCTGCCGCCCCCAGACCCCCGCTTCGGCCCTGAACGGGCCTCGTCCTCAAACGCCGGACGGGCTGGGTTTCTCAGCCCCTCCGGCGTTTGAGGAGCGGGGGTCCAGGGGGCAGCGCCCCCTGGGAGCGGGGTCGAAGGGGCGGCAGCCCCTGGGGATGGGAATGGGTAAGGGCGGCGGGGGCGAGAAAAGCCGGGGCTACGGCAGCGGGGGCCAGGGGTCGCCCCAAGCCGCGTTCCTCGCCGCCTTGTACAGGTCGCCGTGCCGCTTCGTCACCGTCGTGCGGGACAGCTGCTCGTCCGTCTCGCAGAGGTCCAGCAGGACCTGGCCCTTGCGGATCTGGGGGCGGCGGACGACGCGGGACTCGGCCGGGGTGACCGGGAAGCGGGCGGCGGCGACGTAGCTGAACTTCTCGTCCTCGTAGGGCAGGGAGCCGCCCTTGACCTGCCGGTGCAGGGACGAGCGGCTGACCCGTGTCGAGAAGTGGCACCAGTCCTCACCGGGGACGATGGGGCAGGCCGCGCTGTGCGGACAGGGAGCCGCGACATGGAAGCCGGCCGCGATCAGTCGGTCGCGGGCCTCGATCACCCGGGCGTATCCGTCCGGCGTACCGGCCTCGACGATCACCACGGCCTGCGCGGCCCCCGCGGCGGCGTCGACGAGAGCGGTGCGGTCGCCGGGAGTGAGTTCGTTCAGGACGTAGGACACCGTGACGAGGTCCGTGCTCTCGAGCGCGAGGGAGGATCCGATCCGCGAGCGTCGCCACGTCGCGCCTTCCAGCGCCGGGTTCGCCACGGCGATCTCCCGGCCGAGGGCGAGCGCGGGCTCCGCCCAGTCGAGGACCGTGACCGGCCGCGTACCGGACCAGGTGGCACTGACCGCCCAGGTCGCCGCCCCGGTCCCCCCGCCGACGTCCACATGGCTCGCCGGCGCCCACCGCGGCACCGCGTCCGCGAACGCGTCCAGCGCCGAGCGCACCGCCTCGAAGGTGGCCGGCATCCGGTACGCGGCGTAGGCGGCGACGTCCGCCCGGTCCCGGAGGATGGGCGCGTCGGTCGGGGTGGCCCCGCGGTAGGTGGCGATCAGCCGGTCGACGGCCTGCGCGGCCTGCTTCGGCGGCAGTCCGTCGAGGACGGAGGCAAGGGTGGCGCGAAGGGTCTCGGCCGGGGATACGGGGGCGTTCACCCGGCGATTCTAGGTGGCCCGGGACCCGCCCCGAACGTCCTCGTCCTCACCCGCCGGACAGACTGGTGGGCCGGACCGCGCGCGCCAGTCGGGTGGCCCCCGCCGCTCTGGGTCTGCTGTCCGGCGGCCGTCTTCGGGGGTGGACCGCGTTCGACAGCAGTACCAGGAACGTGTCCGTCGAGCGGTCCAGGACCAGCGAGGTTCCGGTGAAGCCGGTATGGCCCGCGGCCCCCCGCCCGGCCAGTTCGCCCATGAACCACGGCTGGTCGACGGCGAAGCCCAGGCCCGGTGGGGTCAGCATGAGTTCGACGAAGTCGGGGCCGAGGATGCGGGCGGGGCCGTAGGAGCCGCCCGCCAGCAGGGCGCGGCAGAAGACGGCCAGGTCACGGCCGGTGGAGAAGAGACCGGCGTGGCCCGCCACACCGCCCAGCGCCCACGCGTTCTCGTCGTGGACGACTCCCCGCAGCATCCCCCGGTCCGCCTTGGCCCAGGGCCTTCGCTGGTACTCCGTCGCCGCCGCCCCGGGGCACGGCCCGAACCCGGTCGCCGTCATCCCCAGCGGCCGGGTGATGCCGTCGTGGACGAGGGTGTCCAGGCCCCGGCCGGTGATGCGTTCCAGGACGTGCTGGAGGAGGAGCAGGTTCACATCCGAGTATGTGTAGGTGCCGGGTACACCGATCGGGGGCTCGGACCGCAGCAGCTCCAGCCGTTCCGCGTCGTCCGCGCAGTCGTACAGCGGGAGTTCGGGGCGGAGCCCGGAGGTGTGCGTGAGCAGCTCCCGTACCGTCACCCCGTGCTCGGCGGCGGCCCGGAAGTCCGGCAGGTACGCGCCCACCCGGGCGTCGATGCCGAGGGTGCCGCGTTCGATCTGCTGCATCGTGGCGACGGCGGTGAACAGCTTGGTGAGGGAGGCGAGGTCGAAGGGGGTCGCGACCGTCATCGGGACGCGTGCCTTGCGCGGCAGTTCCACGCCCGCGTCGGCCTCGGGGTCGTAGGAGGCGTACCGGACCGCCCAGCCCGCCGCCTCCTCGACGGCGATCACCGGGCCGCGTCCGGCGACCACGACGGTGCCGGCCGCCCAGGGGCGCTCGCCGGTGGTGAGGTCGTGGACCTCCTGGGCGAGGTGTTCGAGCTCTCCGGGGTCGAGTCCGGCCCGTTCCGGTGTGTCGCTGCGCAGTCTTGGCGCGCTCAGCTCCCTGCTCCCTCCGCGATCGCACGTCTGTTCCAAGGACGGCACATTCCCATGAAACAGGCAAGCGCTACCAGTGCCGACACGACTTGGACCACGGCCATCGGTACGGCGGTGTCCTCCCCGGCGATCCCGACCAGCGGGGAGGCGATGGCCCCGATGAGGAAGGAGGAGGTGCCGAGCAGGGCGGAGGCGGAGCCCGCGGAGTGCTTGGTGCGCAGGAGGGCGAGGGACTGGGCGTTGGGGAGGGTGATGCCCATCGCCGACATCAGGACGAAGAGAGCGGCGGCCACGGCCACCAGGCCGGGCTCGCCGAACACGCCCAGGGACATCAGCAGCAGAGCGGTCGCGGCGGCGATGACGATCGAGAGCCCCGCGCCCAGCACCTTCTCCAGGCTGACCCGGCCGACCAGCACCTTGCCGTTGATCTGGCCGACGACGACCAGGCCCACCGAGTTCAGCCCGAAGAGCAGGCTGAAGGTCTGCGGTGAGGCCCCGTAGATCTCCTGGATGACGAAGGGTGAGGCCGAGATGTACGCGAACAGCGCGGCGAAGGCGAAGCCGCCCGCGAGCATGAAGCCGGTGAAGGGGAGGTCGGCGAGCAGGGTACCCATGGACCGCAGGGCGGCGCCGACCCCGCCGACATGGCGCCGCTCCACCGGGAGGGTCTCGGGCAGCCGGGCCCACACCAGCACGGCCAGCAGCGCGCCGACGACCGTCAGGACCACGAACACGCCCCGCCAGTCCGTCACCCGCAGGATCTGTCCGCCGATGACGGGCGCGACGATCGGAGCGACCCCGCCGATCAGCATCAGGGTGGAGAAGAAGCGGGCCATGGCCACACCGTCGTAGAGATCGCGTACGACGGCCCGCGCGATCACTATCCCGGCCGCGCCCGCCAGCCCCTGTGTCAGCCGGAAGGCGACCAGGGTCTCGACGGTGGGCGCCAGGGCGCACAGGGCGGTGGCGAGGACGTAGACGACCAGCCCGACGAGCAGCGGGCGCCGGCGGCCCCAGCGGTCGCTCATCGGGCCGACCACGAGCTGGCCGAGGGCCATGCCGAGCAGACAGGCGGTGAGGGTGAGCTGGACGGTCGCGGCGGACGCGTGCAGGGAGTTCGTGACCTCCGGGAGCGAGGGGAGGTACATGTCCATCGCCAGCGGAGGCGTGGCGGTCAGACCGCCGAGGGTGAGGGTGACGACCCAGCCGGTGCGGCGGGCGGCACGAGTGGGCGGCTGCGCCGGTGCCGCAGCCGCCTGTTCCAGGTCCGGTGTCGATGCCCCGCTGTCGGGCATGTGCCCCTCCCTCTGAATCCGATCCGCCACCTATGCTCTCAGCTCGTACACAGTGGCGAGTGTCACGCGAGCGAGGATGGACGCGGGGATGACGGAGCAGAGGGTGCGCTGGGGAATCCTGGCGACCGGTGGGATCGCGGCGGCGTTCACCGCCGACCTGGTGGATCTGCCGGACGCGGAGGTCGTGGCGGTGGCCTCGCGGAGCGAGGAGTCGGCGAAGGCGTTCGCGGAGCGGTTCGGGATCGAGCGGGCGTACGGCGAGTGGGGCGCGCTGGCCGAGGACGCGGACATCGATGTCGTCTACGTCGCCACCCCGCACTCGGCGCACCGGGCGGCCGCCGGTCTGTGCCTGGAGGCCGGGCGGAACGTGCTGTGCGAGAAGGCGTTCACGCTGAACGCGCGCGAGGCGGAGGAACTGGTCGGGCTGGCGCGGGAGCGCGGGAGCTTCCTGATGGAAGCCATGTGGATGTACTGCAATCCCCTCATACGGCAGCTCAAGGCACTGGTGGACGACGGCGCGATCGGCGAAGTGCGCAGCGTCCAGGCCGACTTCGGGCTGGCCGGCCCCTTCCCGCCCAGTCACCGGCTGCGCGACCCGGCACAGGGCGGCGGAGCGCTCCTCGACCTCGGCGTGTACCCGGTGTCGTTCGCCCAGCTGCTGCTCGGGGAGCCGTCGGACATCGCGGCCCGCGCGACGCTCTCCGACGAGGGTGTCGACCTCCAGACGGGCGCCCTGCTCTCCTACGACAGCGGCGCGCTCGCCTCGGTGCACTGCTCGATCATCGGCGGTACGGCGACCTCGGCGTCGGTCACCGGTTCGCTGGGCCGTATCGACGTGCCGTACGGCTTCTTCTTCCCGGACCGGTTCGTGCTGCACCGGGACGGCCGGGACCCCGAGGAGTTCAAGGCCGAGGCCGGTCCCCGCAACAGCCTCAAGCACGAGGCCGTCGAGGTGATGCGTGCGCTGCGGGCCGGTGAGACCGAGTCGCCGCTCGTCCCGCTCGACGGCACGCTCGCGGTGATGCGGACGATGGACACGGTCCGGGAGCGCGTCGGGGTCCGCTACCCGGGGGAGTGAGACATCCGTATCGCGGACTCTTGATTCCACGTTACGGATGGACCTCGTACGCTCCCTGCCATGACTGAACGTGGATCGAAGATCGCCGTCGTGACCGGCGCCGGCTCGGGCATCGGGCGGGCCGTCGCCGTGGAGCTGCTGCGGACGGGATGGTCCGTGGCGCTGGCGGGGCGCCGCCCCGGGACGCTTCAGGAGACGGCGGCGCTCGCGCCGGAGGGTGCCGCCCTCGCCGTACGCGCCGATGTCGCGCAACCGGACGACGTGGCCGCGCTGTTCGCCGCGACCGTGGAGCGGTTCGGGCGGGTGGACCTGCTGTTCAACAACGCGGGGACGTTCGGTCCCGGCGGGGTGCCCGTCGAGGAGCTGCCGTACGACGCGTGGCGGCACGTGGTGGACACCAACCTCAACGGGGCGTTCCTGTGCGCGCAGGCGGCGTACCGGCAGATGAAGGAGCAGGATCCGCAGGGCGGGCGGATCATCAACAACGGCTCGATCTCCGCCCATACGCCGCGTCCGCACTCCGTCGCCTACACCGCGACCAAGCACGCGCTGACCGGCCTCACCAAGTCACTGTCCCTGGACGGGCGGCCGTACGGCATCGCGGTCGGGCAGATCGACATCGGGAACGCGGCGACCGACATGACCGCACGGATGCAGACCGGTGCGTTGCAGGCCAACGGCGAGGTCGCGCCCGAGCCCGTGATGGACGTCGCGGATGTCGCGCGCACGGTGCGGCACATGGCGGAGCTGCCGCTGGGGGCGAACGTGCAGTTCGCGACCGTGCTGGCGACGGCGATGCCGTACGTCGGGCGTGGTTGAGGGCTCAATCTGCACAAGCGGAATATGAACATCCGGTCCATATGGGCCGGTGGTGGACTTATGCTCTACATCTCCTCCATCAGAACTTCACACTTAGAGCAGTGAGCTTCCGCAGACCAAACCGAGGGGGGAGACGGCAGTCGTTCCACCGCACCGGATGGGGGTGGGCTCCGCGCGGGACCGCGGGGTACGCGCCGATGGGTGGAACGGCTGCCGTGCACTTTCTCAGCTCTCGCACATCCCTTCTCAGGCCTTGCACATCCCTTACTCACGGCTCCGCAATGCAAGGTCCCTACCTTGAGGCAGCGCCCACAGCGGGCGCCAAGAACCTCTGGGGAACGGGATGTTTGGCATCTATCTCAAGCGCGAGCTGGGCCGGCGCAAGAAGGCCGCCCTGGTCATCGCACTGGGTCTGGCGCTCGGTATCGCGCTGGTCATCACCGTCAACTCGGTGTCGGCCGGCATGTCTCAGGCTCAGGACAAGGTCCTGAAGTCGCTGTACGGCCTCGGCACCGACATGACGGTCACCAAGGCCAGGTCGGCGCCGACCGGCAACAGCTCGGGCAGACCGAACTTCGAATTCGACGCCAGTTCCAACGACAGCGACGACAAGCAGAGCTCCGACCGCGTGATGACGCAGGGCGGCCAGGCCCTCAAGGCCGCGCTCGTCGCCAAGGTCGCCCAGCAGGAGGGCGTGGCGAACGCGGTCGGCGCGATCACCCTGAACGTCACCAAGGTCGACGGCTCCTTCACCCAGGGCAAGGCGCAGTCCACGACCGGCAGCGGCCAGTCCCAGGGCCAGGGCGGCCCCGGTGGCGGCAGCGGCGGCAACAGCACGGCGGCCCCCCAGGTGCAGGGCGGCGGCGCCTCCTTCGACGTGAACTCCTACTCGGTCGCCGGCGTCGACGTCACCGACCAGACCCTCGGCCCGCTGGCCGGCATGGAGATCACCTCCGGCAAGACCTTCACGGCCTCACAGACCGACGCGAAGGTCGTGGTGCTCAGCAAGTCGTACGCCAAGGAGAACTCGTACAAGGTCGGCAAGACCCTCAAGATCTCCGGCACCAAGTACACGATCATCGGTATCGCGACGGCCTCCAGCAGCGAGTCCACCACCGACGTCTACCTGCCGCTGAAGCAGGCCCAGACGCTGGCCGACGCCAAGAACCAGGTCACCACCATCTACGTCAAGGCGACCGACTCCAAGCAGATCGACTCGGTCAAGTCGACGATCCAGAAGAACATCTCGGGTACGACGGTGACGACCTCGGCCGATCTCGCGGAGACCGTCTCCGGCTCCCTGTCCACCGCCTCCGACCTCGCGACCAGCGTCGGCAAGTGGCTGTCCCTCGCGGTGCTCGCCGCCGCCTTCCTGGTGGCCGCGCTGCTGACCTCCTCGGCGGTGTCCCGCCGGGTGCGTGAGTTCGGCACGCTGAAAGCGCTCGGCTGGCCGAGCCGCCGGGTGACCCGGCAGGTCGTCGGCGAGTCGATGGTGAACGGTCTGATCGGCGGCGCCCTCGGTATCGGCCTGGGTCTCGCGGCCGCGTACACCGTCACCGCGATCAGCCCCAAGCTGACCGCGCAGCTCGGCAGCTCCGGCGGTGGTGGCGGCATGGGCGGCGGCCCCGGCGGCGGCGGTCCGGGCCAGCAGTCCGCGCAGAACACCATGGAGATCGCGCTGTCCGCGCCCGTCTCGCTGACCACCATCGCCCTCGCGGTGGGCCTGGCGGTGACCGGCGGTCTGATCGCCGGCGCGATGGGCGGCTGGCGCGCCTCCCGGATGCGGCCGGCGGACGCGCTGCGCAGCGTGTCCTGACCCTGCCCCGAGCCGGGGCGCCGTGTCCGTTCCCCCCGGGTCGCGGCGCCCCGCCCCCTCTTCTTCTCGCACATACTCACGGAGATCACCCATGTACAGACTGACCGGCGTCACCAAGCGCTACTCACGGGGAAAGGACACGGTGGAGGCGCTGCGCGGCGTCGACCTCACGATCGAGGACGGCGACCAGCTCGTCATCCAGGGCCCCACCGGCGGCGGCAAGTCCACGCTGCTCCAGATGATCGGCGGCCTGGACCGGCCGACCGAGGGCAGCGTCGAGCTGGACGGCGTCGACCTCGCGAAGATCAGCGAGGCGAAGCTGACCCGGCTGCGGGCGGAGAAGATCGGCATCATCTTCCAGTCCTTCAACCTCATCCCGACGCTCACCGCCCAGGAGAACGTCGAGACGGCCCTGGTCCCGCTCGGCGTGAAGCCGGCCGAGCGGCGCGAGCGGGCGGCCGAGGCGCTGCGCTCGGTCGGCCTCGGCGAGCGGCTCGGCCACGCGCCGTCCGAGCTGTCCGGCGGCCAGCAGCAGCGGGTCGCCATCGCCCGCGCGCTGGTGAAGAAGCCGAAGGTGCTCCTCGCCGACGAGCCCACGGGCAACCTCGACGAGGGCACCCGTGACGACATCATGGCGCTGCTGGAAGGGCTGTGGCACGAGTACGGGCTGACCTTCATCATGGTCACGCACGACTCGTCGATCGCCAGGAAGTCCCCGCGTCTGGCCACCATCAAGGCGGGGCAGATCACGCTGACCGAGCAGGCGCAGTCGTACGCGCAGCGCTACTGACCTCTGCCGCGGGGCCAGTTGGGCCGCTCACCGTTCGAGGATGTGGTTGATCTCAGTCAACTGCTCGGCGGTCAGCGGCCCCTTCTCCATGGCGCCCGCGTTCTGTTCGGCCTGGGCGACGGAACGGAAGCCCGGGATCGGCACGGTGCGCGGGCTGCGGGCCCAGATCCAGGCCAGGGCGCCCTGGGCGAGGGTGCGGCCGTCGCTGGTGAGGATGTCCCGGAGTGCGTCGATCTTCGCAAGCCACTGCGGGTCGGCCTCGGAACCGTCGCCGAAGCCCTGGAGCCAGGCCGGCGGCCTGCTGCGGATGTCCCCAGCGTCCCGGGGCCCTTGGCGCTTGCCCGCCAGCAACCCCATGGCGAGCGGACTGCGGTTGATGCTCGCGAGGCCCGACTCCTCGCACAGCGTCAGCATTTCGGGGGCGTCCTGCATGACGTTCAGCGCGTGCTGTACGGCCGCACAGTGCTCGCCCTCCGCGAAGACGGCGGCGCGGGCGGGGTCGTCGGTGCTCCAGGCGTAGGCGCGGATGAGCCCTTCGCGTACGAACTCCTCGCAGATCTCGCGGAGTCGGGCGCCATGGCTGGGGTGGGCGTCGGAGAGATGGAGCTGGTAGAGGTCGACGTAGTCCGTACCGAGGCGGGCGAGGGAGGCGATGAGGGCCTCGCGGGCGTACTGCTCGGAGGCGTCCTGCCCGTTGAGGGTGCGGGTGTCCTCGTCGAAGAGGTTGCCCCACTTGGTGGCGACGACCACGTCGGCGCGGCGCTTGCCGAGGGCGCGGCCGAGGATCCGCTCGCTGTGCCCGGTGCCGTAGACCTCGGCGGTGTCGAAGAAGGTCACACCGAGGTCGAGGGCGCGGCGGATCGCCCGTACGGACTCGTCGTCGTCGACCTTGCCCCAGCCGAGAGGGTGTCCGCTCAGGTCGGACCACTCACCACCGATGGCCCAGCAGCCGAAGCCGAGAGGGCTGACCTCTATGCCGCTACGGCCCAAAGTCCTGTTGGTCTCCATGGGTCGAGACGCTAGGACTTGGAGCGCACTTCAGGGCAAGGGCTTTCTCCGAACCTGTCTGTCGGGCCCTGCTATGCCTGCCCGGTCTCGAAGCGGGTGATCTTGTCGCCGTCCACCTCGAAGTGCCACTTGGTGCGCATCTCGCCCCAGGTGTCGTTGCTGTAGCGGGCGATGAGGTCGCGGCCGCCGCGGGACTCGTTGTCGACCTCCATGTGACCGTGGGAGGAGAAGATCTCCCGGTCGATCCAGTCGTCGAGGTCACGGTCGGAGCCGTCGTCCGACATCGTCGCGCCGGGGGCGAGGAGGGCCATGAAGCCGTCGCGGTCGTGCGCGTTGACGGCGTTGACGAAGGCGCGGACCGCGGGGTCGCTGAGTTTGCCGGTCTGAATCGTCATGGCAGCCAGACTCACACCGCTCCCCCGGGCCCGCCACCCGAACGGCGGCGCGGGTGACTCCGAGAGGTGTCAGGAGTGCGACGGTGGAAACGCGAGGGGGATGTTCCATCCATCTCTTACGGGAGCCATCGTGACCTCACACGCCTCTTCCTACGACCGACGCGATCTGGGCCTGCTGTTGCTCCGGCTGGGTACCGGGGGTGTGCTGGCCGCCCACGGCGCGCAGAAGCTGTTCGGCTGGTTCGGCGGCCACGGCATCGAGGGGACCGGCCAGTTCATGGAGTCGGTCGGCTACTCCCCCGGCAAGGCGAGCGCCACCGCGGCGGGCCTCGCGGAGGCGGGCGGCGGCACGCTGCTGGCGCTCGGCCTGGCGACACCGGCGGCGGGCGCGGCGGCGGCCGGCGCGATGGCGGGGGCGTCCACCGTCCATACGCCCAACGGCTTCTTCAACGCCGAGGGCGGCTTCGAGTACGCGGCGACCCTGGGTCTGGCGGCGACGGGCCTCGCGATCGCGGGTCCGGGACGACTCTCCCTCGACCACGCCATCGGGCACGTGTTCGACAAGGGTTGGATGGTCCCGACGGCCCTCGCGGTGACGGCGGCGGCCACGGCGGCGGTCGTGGGGGCACGCAACCGCAGGCTCCAGGAGAAGGAGAGGCAGGAGCAGGCGGAGCAGCTGAACGAGCAGGAGGCGTTGTTCGGGGAGTAGGGGGTGGTGGTGGGGTGCCGGTCGGGGTGAGGGTTGCTTCGGCGGGGTGTTGGTGGGCGGGGCGCCGGGAGCCGGTGAGTGGCTCGGCGGGACGCCGGTGAGCGGGTCAGTGGGGCCGGCGAGCGGGTCGGCGAGACGCCGGTGAGCGGGTCAGTGAGGCCGGCGAGCGCGTCGGCGAGACGCCGGTAAGGACTCCGGGCGGGGTGCCGATGACGGTCTCGGCGGACGCCAGTGAGGACTCCGTGGGACGCCGGTGAGGGCCTCGGTGGGGTGACCGGCTGGGGCGAGGGTGCGCCGGTCGTGCGGTGTGGGGAACTTCGGGACGTCGGCCCGGCGCATCCGCGGATTCGGCCCGGCGCATCCCGCGGATTCGGCCCGGCGCTCCTGACGGCTCACCCGCGGCCGTCCCCGACGGCCTCTCCCCCGCGCCGCCCCACCTGCATATTCGCAGCCCGCGCAGAGTCACTGCTCGGCCTCCTCCTAGGATGACCTCCATGACCGGCCCCGAGCACCACCCCGCATCACCGCCCCGGTGGCGGTGGCGGGCGCTGCTCGTGCTGGCGCTGCTGGCGGGGCTCATGGGTATGCACGCCCTGGCTCCGGGTGCCGCCGTCGCGGACGATCACCCGCACGCCCCACCCGTGGCCGCTGTCTCCGTGTCCGCCGTCTCCGTGGCCGCCGTCCATGACGGATGCGCGGGCGAGGGCCACTGCGGCTCGGGCCACGTCTCCCACGCGGACGCCACCTGCGCGGCGGCCGCGGTGAGCGGTGGACCGACGCTGCCCGCGCTCGTACCCGACCCGGTCGCCGTCGTCGTACGAGACGAATCACCACGCGCGTACGCCGGTTCCGACCCGGAAGGCGCCCGCGCTCCCCCGTCCCTGGCGGAACTCCAACTCCTGCGGATCTAGACACCACGCCGCGCACCTCGATGTGTACCTCGGTGTGCGCCTCGGCATGTCCAGATCCCTTTCATCCAGCAGGAGTTCACGCATGAGCACCACCCGTACCCGTCGCGCTGCCCTCATGGCGGCGACCGTCACCGCCGCTCTCGTCCTGGCGGCCTGTGGCGGCAGCGACAGCGACAGCGACAGTGGCGACGCCAGCCATGGAAGCAGCCACGGCACCTCGACGTCCCCGTCGGCCGACACCGCCGCCGCCCACAACGCCCAGGACGTCTCCTTCGCACAGGGCATGATCCCCCACCACCGCCAGGCCCTGGAGATGGCGGAACTCGCCGCCGACCGGGCCTCGTCCGCCGAGGTGAAGTCCCTCGCCGCGCGCATCGAGAAGGCACAGGACCCGGAGATCAAGACCATGTCCGGCTGGCTGAAGTCCTGGGGCGAGGAGGCCCCGGAGGCGGGCGCGTCGATGCCCGGCATGGACCACGGCTCGCAGTCCGGGATGCCCGGCATGATGGACGACGGCGACATGGAGGAATTGGGGAAGGCCTCCGGCAAGGGCTTCGACACCATGTTCCTGACCATGATGGTCGAGCACCACGAGGGCGCGATCGACATGGCCGGGACGGAGAAGGCGAAGGGCCGGTACGCCGCCGCCACCGCCATGGCCGATGACATCATCACGGGCCAGACCGCTGAGATCACCGAGATGAACAAGCTCCTCGGCAAGAGCTGACCCGGTGAGCCGGGGGAGGTCGACGGCCTCCCCCGGCTGTCAGTGGCGCGTGCCAAGCTGCGTCCATGAGTGATCGCGACAACACGGCCGACGTCTGGGCGGGCATCGACGCCCTGTGGACGTGGGTGGACACGAACCGGCCGCTGAGCGGCCAAGAAGCCCTTCTCCTAAGGATGTTGAAGCTGTCGGAGGAGGTCGGCGAGGTCGCCCAGGCGGTGATCGGGGCAACGGGCCAGAACCCGCGCAAGGGCACCACCCACACCTGGGAGGACGTCCAGAGCGAGCTGTGCGACGTCGTGATCACGGCGCTGGTGGCGCTGCGGACGCTGACGCCGGATACGCGGGAGGTGTTCGACCGGCATCTGGCGCGGGTCATGGCCCGTTCGCTGGGCACGCCCTAGAGGACGGTCGGACGGACGGCCGGTCAGTCGCGGGGGCCGTCGGCGCGCAGTCCGTGCAGGAACATGTCGAGGAACTGGGCGCGGACACCGTACGCACTGACCCCGCGGAGCCGGGCGATGTGCGAGCTGAACCCCGCGATGGAACCCGTGAAGGTCTCGGCGGCCACGGAGCGGTCGATGCTGGCGCGCAGTTCACCGCGGAGTTGCGCGTCACGCAGGACGTCCTCGACGACGGCGAGGGGTTTGTCGATGCAGTCGCGCTGGAACCTCGCGTACAGCTCGGGATGGTCGGGCAGTTCGAAGGAGCAGCGGGCGGCTATGAGCCAGCGCGGGCTGTCGAGGGCGTCGGCGATGTCGTCGTAGAGGGCTTCCAGGTCGCTGACAAAGCCGCCGGTGCGGGGCGGGACCAGGTCGAGGGCCAGCGTGTTCAGTCCGGCCAGGATCAGGTCGTCGCGCTCGGTCCAGCGGCTGTAGAGGGTGCGCTTGGCGACCTTGGCGCGGGTGGCGACGTTGTTGATACGGAAGCCAGCGACGCCGTGGTCGGAGAGTTCGTCGACGACGGCACGCAGGATGCGCTCGTCGGCACCGGTGTCCCGGGGGCGGCCGGGTTTGGCCGAGGCGGGTGACGTGACGGTCATGCCTGATTCTCCCTCGTTCGCCCAGGGCCCGGACCATGACCCTACTCCCTTTTCGCTACCAAAACGGTTTCATATTTAACAGATCTCGGGCTATCATGTTTGTGTACGAAACCGTTTCGTTCGAATGGGGTGCCGTGGATGACAGTGACGGAGCAGGCCATCACGCCACGGACCCGCCGCAGCCGCATCTCCCCCGAGCGCGAGGCGGAGCTGTACGCCGCCGTACTCGACCTCCTGTGCGAGGTCGGCTACGAGGCCCTGACCATGGACGCGGTGGCGACCCGCACCCGGTGCAGCAAGGCCACCCTGTACCGCCAGTGGACGAGCAAGCCGGAACTGGTCGCGCAGGCACTGCGGCAGACCAAGGGCAGCGTCGTCGGCGACATCGACACCGGCTCGCTGCGCGGCGACTTCCACCAGCTGGTGGGGCGGCTCGACGACGAGCAGCTGGTGAAGGAGACCGCGCTGGTACGGGGTCTGATCCACGCCGTGCACACCCATCCCGACCTGCTGCGAGCACTCCAGGACCTGATCGTCGACCCCGACCCCCCCGGCCTGAAGGCGATCCTGCGGCGAGCGGTCTCCCGGGGCGAAGTCCGCGCGGACTGCCCGGCGTTGGAGTACGTCCCGTACGTCCTGATCGGCGCGCTGGTGGCCCGCCCGCTGGTCGGGGACCGACCGCCGGACCGGGCGTTCCTGCTCCATTACCTGGACGCGGTGGTCCTGCCCTCGCTGACGGCCTGACCCGACCGCGGCGAGCCGCGGCCCCCGAACGGGCATCGCCCGTCTCTCAACGGCCCGCCTCACAAACCGTGCTGCTCCATCAGACGCATCAGGTTCCGCTTCCGTCCGTGGGCGCCGCGCAGAGCGGTGACGTACGCGGTGAACTCATCCTCCGTGCCCAGCAGGCGATGGCATTCGCGGATGCTCAGCAACAGGCCGACGAGCTCTTCGTAGACCGCGTTGCCGGTCTGCCCGATGAGCGGCTCGGCCAGGCGCAGATAGACGGCGAGCGCGTCGGCGGGACGGGACGGGCGGCTCTGGTCGGCGAGCGCCAGCCACTGGCGATCGTCGGCACCGTAGTGGGAAGCGGCCTCCCAGGCGGCTTCGTCGTCCTTGTCGTCGAGGAGGGCGTCGACCAGGACGGTCCCGCCGTACCGCCTCGGGGTTCCCCGTTCCGCCTCGGTGCGCAGCAGGGCAAGTGCTCCTGGGCGTTCCTGCTGCCAGCATTCGGCGGCGCGGGCTGCGACGCGCAACTGCTGGTACGCGCGCAGGGAGCGGCGGGCGCCGAAGTGTTGGCGGCGCAGGGCGACGACGTCCGCGAGCCTGGCGGCCCGTGCGTAGCGTTCGCAGAGATGGTCTACGAGGTCGGTGTCGACAGCGGCAAGATCCGGCGTCTCCTGAACGCCGCGTTCCGCCCAGCGCAGGGCCTCATCGGGTCGTCCCGCGGTGTCCAGCTCGCGGGCGATGACCAGGTGCGTATGCCCGTTGGACGCCAGGTCTGCCGCGTGTACGGCGATCACCATGTCGATGTCGCCTCCGGCCCTGGCCAGCCGCTGCATCAGCGACTTCTCGGCCCAGCCGGTGCGCTTCTTCCGCCATGCCGCCACCGCCTGTTTCCGCAGGGTCGCCATCCCCTGCTCGCCCAAGACGTCCTCGTAGTCGAGCGGGTCGACGTCGCAGATGCTGTCGAGGTCCCTGAGTGTGTGCTTGACCAGCCAGCCGGCCAGTACCTCCGGGTCGGGGCGCGCAGTGCGGCAGGCGTGGAGATGGGCGTCGACGAGGCCGGCACCTACCTCACCAAGCCGACCGTCGGAGTCGTCGATGCTGTCGGCTGCCTCGGTCAGCAGCCGCATCCCTTCGACCGCCATGCCGATCGCTTCGCTCGCCTGCCCCGAGTCGGTCACCGCGTCGATGGCGGCCACTACTTGTGCGGCCTGGTCGGCATAGGCACGGGCATCGGCGTACTCGACGTATCCGTACCGTGCGAACGGACCGATGTCGAGCAGTTCGCGGATGCGTGCTCTGACCTCGGCGAGATCCCCGCGGGCGCTCGCGGCCCGCACCTCCAGGCGCCGCCGTAACTGCCGGTCATGGTCGACCTGTTCACGGACCAGAGCCAGCAACTCGTCCTTCGACAGGGCGGACAGCCAGGCGTCGAGGTTCCGTGCCCGGTTCCGGGCCGACTCGCGCTGCCGTGGCAGGGTGTCCCGCTGGGCGAGCACGGTGAGGCCGAGGGCGACCAGGTGCTTGCAGAAGTTGCCTTCCAGTCCGTAGGGGCAGTCACATGCGCCGGTGACCCCTTGGGGCCCTTCCAGGCTCAGTTCCACCTCGTAGCGTTCCGTGCCGTGGACGCTCGCGGTGATCCACCCGTCACCGATCTCCACGCCGGTCACCGCGTCCAGGTACCCCCGCCCACGTTCGAAGGACCGGGCACCGGCCATCGCTTTGAGTTTCGCTTCGGTGAGGATGCCGTTCATGGTCTTCCGCCCTGCTGCGGTGGTGCACTTGCGGTTACGGTGCGTCAGCCTAGCTCCGGGATCAGTGATGACGCTGCGTGAAGGTCAGGCGATAATTGCCGAAGCGGGGTCCTTGTCGGGAAGAATGCCCCAACGATGACGTCGACGCCTTCCGGACCGGCACGGGCCGGGTACGCGCCCTTCGCCCACCTCACCGTGCCGAACGCCGCCCTGTACCGGCGGGTGATGAGCGCGTTCCTGGCCGCGAAGGAGCGCTTCGCGGTGCATCTGCGTCCTGAGGACGTGTTCGCGGCGCTGCCGCCGGAACACCGGCCCGCCGAGCCGGAGGCGGTGATCAAGGCGTTGGACAGTCTCGTGGAGTGGGGCAATCTGCGGGCGGATCCGGACACCTCCCGGGTCACCGCGGTCGAGGACTTCTACCGCAAACGCTTCATCTACCAGCTCACCCAGGCCGGGGAGGCCGCCGAGCTGGCGCTGTCCACCTATGACGAGGCACTGGGGCGGCGCGGCGCGCTCCAGGCGGTGGCCCTGCACGACATCGTCACGCAACTGCGAGCCCTGTTGGTGATCGCAGCCGAGCAGGAGGAAGGGGAACCGGACGCGGCCAAGGCCCATCTGGCACTGTCCGCGCTGACGAGCCGGTTCGAGGCGCTGGCGGAGAACGCACGGGCATTCATGGGCTCCCTGCAGCGCACCATCGACCTGCACGATGTGGAGGTCGAGGTGTTCCTCGCCTACAAGGATCGCCTCATCCAGTACCTGGAGCGGTTCATCCAGGACCTGATCACCCTGGGAGGACGGATCGCCCTGCTGATCGGCGAGTTGGAGGGTCAGGGCCGGGCTGATGCGCTCTTGCGGCTGGCTGCGGCGCGGGAGGCCGCCGATGCCGCCCCGGACGAGACCGAGAGTGCCGAGGCACAGGCGTACGCGCGGTGGGTGGCCCGATGGTCGGGGCTGGCCGCCTGGTTCGTGTCGGCGGACGGCCGCGAGTCGCAGGCCCGGCTGCTGCGCGGGCGCGCCCTCGGTGCGATCCCGCAACTGCTGGCAGTAGTACGGCAGTTGAATGAGCGGCGAGCCGGGCGTTCGGACCGGTCGGCGGACTTCCGCACCCTGGCCCGCTGGTTCGCCGAGGCCCCTGACGACGCGGCGCGGCACCGGTTGTGGCGTGCCGCGTTCGGGCTGTATCCGGCACGGCACCTCACCGTCGACGCCGACACCCTCGAACAGCGTGCCGCCCGCCCGGTGGCTGCCGCCACTCCGTGGGCCGAGGCCGAACCGCTGCGTATCAGCCCGCAGTTGCGCCGCACCGGCAGCTATGAACGGCGCGGCAAGTCCCGCCGGGTGCAGGACCGTTCCGAGCAACGCAGGCGCCTGGCCGAGATCGCTGCCCGGCAGACGCAGGAGATCGCGGCCGCTCGCGCCCGCCTCGCGACGGACGGCACCACACGGCTGTCCGCACTCGGTGCACTCGACCCGCTCGCCTTCGGTCTCTGTCTGCAACTGCTCGGCGACGCCCTGGCCACCTGGCGGCCGGGCATGACGACCACCCTCGCGACCAGCAACGACGGCACGATGGAAATCCGGCTGACCGCCCTGGCGGACGGCACGACGGCCGAGATCCGCACCCCCGGCGGCACCTTCCGCGGCCCCGACCACCTGGTCGAGATCACTGATCTCACCCGGACCGGTCAGGTGCACGCCGACGGCATTCCCACGGGAGGGGAGCGATGACCACACCCCTGGGCGAGGTGCTGGACAACCGGCGCGCCGCCGAGTTCCACAAGGCCGCCCGTGCCCTGCTGAAGGAGCCGCTGCTGCTGGCGCACGGCCCGTACGCCGACGAGTTCCGCCTGGTCCGACGGCACGCCGGCGACCTGCGCGACTGGTTCGACCGCAACACCGGCTGGCCGCTGCGGGTGGACGCGGAGGCGGCCCGGCTGGGCCGGACACCGGGCACCCTGACCGACGCCACCCATCCGGCCCGCGAGGCCTCCCGCGCCCGCGCGCCCTTCACCCGCCGCCGCTATGTGCTGCTGTGCCTGGCGCTGGCCGCGCTGGAGCGGGGCGAGGCACAGATCGCGCTCGGCCGGCTCGCCGAGCAGGTGGTCCTGGACGCCGCCGATCCTCAGCTGGCCGCCGCGGGCATCGAGTTCACGCTGGAGCGACGCGAGGAGCGGCTGGATCTGGCGGCGGTGGTACGGCTGCTCATGCGCTACGGGGTGCTGCGCCGGGTGGCCGGGGACGAGGAGGCCTACGTCAGCGGGGCGGGCGATGTGCTCTACGACGTCCAGCGCCGGGTGCTGGCCGGGCTGCTCGCCGCCCGCCAGGGGCCGTCGATGATCGGCGCCGACAGCTTCGAGGACCGGCTGTCCGAACTGACCGCCGAAAGCGCCCTGGACAGCGACGACCTGCGCTTCCGTGCCATCCGCCAGCGGCTGACCCGGCGCCTGCTGGACGATCCGGTGCTGTACTACGAGGAGTTGACCGACGAGGAACTGGCCTACCTGACCCGCCAGCGTGCCTTCATCACCGCGCGGATCACCGAACTCACCGGCCTGGTCGCGGAGGTGCGGGCCGAGGGCATCGCCATGGTCGACCCGCTGGACGACCTGACCGACGTCCGCATGCCCGAGCAAGGCACCCACGGGCACATCACGCTGCTGCTCGCCGAGCACCTCGCGAGCGCGGACGGTGTCGTCAGCCGTGCGGAGTTGGAGGACAAGGTGCGGAAACTGGCCGTCGAGCACGGCGGGTTCTGGTCCAAGGGCGCCAAGCAGCCGGGAGCCGAGGGCGAGTTGGTGGATCAGGCGCTGGCCAAGCTGACCGCGCTGGGCCTGGTCACCGCCGTGCCCGGTGGCATCGTCCCGCTGCCGGCGCTGGCCCGGTACGCGGTCGGCGAGACCGTCGTAAAAGAACCGGGTCTCCCCCGCCCCCGCACCTCTGAGCGAAAGGCGTGATGGCCGTGACCGCCGCCCTGCCCTCCCCCGCGCCCGGCCGGTGGCGGCCGCTGCGCGTCGGCTTGGTGGACCTGTTCTACTACGACACCGAGGAGTTCTGGTTCCGCGACGGCCGGCTGCTGCTGCGCGGCAACAACGGCACCGGCAAGTCCAAGGTCCTCGCCCTGACCCTGCCCTTCCTCCTGGACGGCGATCTGTCCGCGCGGCGGGTGGAGCCCGACGCCGACCCGGGCAAGCGCATGGAGTGGAACCTGCTGCTGGGCGGACAGCACCCGCACCCCGAGCGGCTGGGCTACACCTGGATCGAGTTCGGCCGCCACGACGAGGCCACCGGACAGGACCGCTTCATCACCCTGGCCTGCGGGCTGAAGGCGGTGGCGGGCCGCGGTATCGCCCGTCACTGGTACGCGGTGACCGACCAGCGCGTCGGCGCCGAACTGAGCCTGCTCGACGCGACCGGCACCGCCCTGTCGCGGGACCGGCTGGCGGAGGCGCTCGCGGGTCGCGGCATGGTGTACGACACCGCCACCGCGTATCGCAGGGCGGTGGACGAGGCATTGTTCGGGCTGGGTGAGCGGCGGTACGCGGCCTTGGTGGACCTGCTGATCCAGCTGCGTCAGCCGCAGCTGTCGAAGCGGCCCAACGAAGCGGCACTGTCGCGTGCGCTGACCGAGGCGCTGCCGCCGATGGACCAGGCGGTGATCGCCGATGTGGCCGAGGCGTTCCGGTCGTTGGACGAGGAGAAGGAGGAGCTGCGGGCGGCCACCGAGGCCGAGCGGGCGGCGTCCGCCTTCCTGGACCACTACCGCCGTTATGCCCGTGTCGCCACCCGCCGCCGAGCCCGGCTGCCACGCCATGAGCATGCCCGCTACGAGCAGTTGGGCCGCGACCTCGCGCAGGCCCAGAGCGCGCGGGCCCAGGCCGAGGAGGAGCGGGAGCGGATCGCCGTACGGCTGATGGAGCTGGAGGAGCGTGCCACGCGGGTGAAGGCGCAGGAGGCCGCGCTGCGCGAGGGCCCGAAGATGCGCAGCGCGCGCGAGCTGGAGCAGGCAGCCGCGGACGCCCGCCGCACAGCATCCGATGTGGCCCGCGCCGAGGCGGACCGGGAGCAGGCCGCCCAGGCCCATACCCGCGCCTTGGGTCGTCTGGAGAGCGCGGGCAGGCGTCTGGTGGCGGCCGAGGAGCAGGCCGCGGACATGCTGGTGCGCGAGCGGGAGGCGGCTGCGGCCGCGCACCTGGACGGCGAGCTGCGCGCCGAGGGTGCGCCGGAGGCCGAACTGCGCCGCCTGGCCGGGGAGTCGGTGGCGCGCAGGCGGCGCACCCTGGATCACGTGGAGGAGCTGGCGTCACGGGCTGAGCAGGCCGGTGCCGAACGGCGTGCCGCGGCCCGACGGCTGGACGAGGCCCAGACCGAGGCCGGGCACACCGGCGCACGGCAGGCCCAGGCGGAGGCCGCCGCCACAGAGGCGGGCCGGGAGCTGGTGGCCGCCGTACGCGAACACCTCGATGTGTGCGAGGAGTTGCGGCCCCAGGATCCGACGGGCCTGCTGGACAGCCTGCAGGACTGGGTCACACACCTGCAAGGACCCTCCCCCGCGCGGGTGCACACCGCCGACGCCCATCGCACCCGGGCCGCCCACCTGGCCGACCGGACGGCCACCCTCGGCCAACGCCTGACAGAACTCGCCGCCCGCCGCGTCGAGAAGGAACGGGAACTGACGGACCTGGAGGCGGGCGGCCAGCGCGCTCCCACGGCACCCCACACACGCACCCCCGGCGTGCGCGAGCAGGCACCCGGGGCGCCGTTGTGGCGCCTGGTCGACTTCCACGACCACGTCACCGGCGCTGAACGAGGCGGTCTGGAGGCGGCGTTGGAGGCCTCCGGCCTGCTGGATGCCTGGGTGCGTCCGGACGGCACGGCCATGACTGCCGACGGGCATGACGTTCTGCTGGCGCCCGGCGCGCCGCTGGCCGGTCCGGTCCTCGGTGACGTGCTGCGCCCGGCTGTGGACCATGGTGATGCGCGGGCTGTGGCGGTGGGCGAGCAGACGGTGGCCCGCCTGCTGGCCGCGGTGGGGCTCGGCCCCGGCGACTCCGGGGACACGTGGGTTTCGGCGGACGGCCGGTTCCGGGTCGGGGCACTGACCGGTAGCTGGTCGAAGCAGGCGGCCGTCTACGTCGGCGAGGGCGCCCGCGAGGAGGCGCGCCGGGCCCGGATCGTCGTACTGCATCGCGAACTCGATGACTTGGCAGGCGAGTTGGCTCAGGTGGAGACCGAGCGGGCCACGGTGACCCGGCGTCGGCGCACCCTGGACGCCGAACTGGCCGCCGTCCCCGACGACGCCGCGCTGCGCCACGCGCACGCGCTGGCCGCGGCCGCCGGGGACGCCGCCCACCGGGCCCGCACCCGCCAGGACGAACGCGCCGCCGAACTGGCGGCAGCAGCCGGGCAGGAAGCCGAGGCCACCACCGAACTCACCGACACCGCGACCGCCGTCAACCTGCCCACCGACCGGCCGCATCTGACGGCCGTCCGCCAAGCACTGGCCGACTACACCGCCGTCCTCGCCGCACTGTGGCCCGCCCTGCGCGAGCGGACCGAAGCCGGGCGTATGGCGGCCGACGAGCGCGCGGAAGCCGAACAGGCCGGCACTCGGGTCGCCGAACTCGCCCTGCGCGCAGAGGAGTCGGCCCGACTGGCGGCCACCGCCGACGAACGCCACACCACCTTGCGCTCCACCGTCGGCACCGCGGTCGCGGAGCTGGAGCGGCGCCTGGCCGCCACCGCCGAGGCGCTGGCCACGTGCGAGCGCGACCAACGCATCTCCCGCGAGGAACACACCGCCGCCGGCCGGCGCGTGGGCCATGCGGAGGGCCGTATCGAGCAGTTGGAGAAAGACGTGCACGAGGCCGCCGCCTCGCGCGCCGAGGCGATCGCCGCGCTCCAACGCTTCGCGGCAACCGGCCTGTTGACCGTCGCCCTTCCCGAGACGGCCCTGCCCCCGCCGGACGACGGCCCATGGGCGGCCACCCCGGCCGTCGCACTCGCCCGCACCATCGAGGCGCAGCTGTCGGGTCCGTCCGGCACCGATGACTCCGACGGCGCCTGGGAGCGCGTACAGAAGCGGCTCAGCGAGGAGTACAAGAAGCTCCAGGACGCCCTCTCCCGAGGCGGTCACACCGCCACGGCCCGCATGGTCGAGGACGGCATGGTCGTCGACATCGTCTACCAGGGCCGCCGCCGGACCGTGCCCGAACTGGCCGCGGCCCTCGCCACCGAGACGACCGAACTGGCGCGCATCCTGTCCGCGCACGAACGCGAGATCCTCGAAACCCACCTGCTCACCGAGGTCGCCGGCACCCTGCAGGAACTGATCGCCGCCGCCGAACGCCAGGTCCGGGCCATGAACGCCGAGCTCCAGGAACGCCCCACCTCCACCGGCATGCGGCTGCGCCTGGTGTGGCGCCCCTCGCGCAAGGCACCGACCGGCCTGGCCCAGGCACGCGAACGCCTGCGCCAGTCCGCGGACGCCTGGGCGCCCGAGGACCGGACGGCGGTCGGGGAGTTCCTGCAGGCCGAGATCGCCCGCCGGCAGTCCGACGACGCGGCGGGCAGCTGGCTGGAGGTCCTCACCGCAGCGCTCGACTACCGCGCCTGGCACGAGTTCGGCATCGAACGCCACCAGCACGGCACCTGGGTCCCGGCCACCGGCCCCGCCTCCGGCGGCGAACGCGTCCTGGCCGTCTCCGTCCCCCTGTTCGCCGCCGCCTCCTCCCACTACGCCACCGCCGCCCCCGACGCCCCGCGCCTGGTCACCCTCGACGAGGCGTTCGCGGGCGTGGACGACGACTCCCGCGCCAAGTGCCTGGGCCTCCTGCACGCCTTCGACCTGGACGTGGTGATGACCAGCGAACGCGAATGGGCCTGCTATCCCCAGGTCCCCGGCATCGCCATCGCCCAGCTCTCCCGCGTCGACGAGATCGCGGCGGTGCTGGTGACCCGTTGGGAGTGGGACGGGGCGGAGCGGGGGCGGGGGGCCGAACCGGAGCACGGTCTTGCGGTCCTCCCGGCCCAGACGGCGCCTTCGGCTGCCACGGTCGACGCGATGGCACCCGGCTCGGACCAGGGAGGGCTGTGGCCGTGAGCGGCCCCGAACAGGAACCCGGCGAGCGCGTCGACCGGGACCGCCTCGGCCGCTTGCTCGGCGACCCCGACCTGGTCTGGCTGGTCGAGCGGATACGCCGCCGCATGGAACGGGACGAACCCCTCACCGGCCCGGTCACCTTGACGGCCCCCACCACCGCCGAGCGCGCGGCCGCCGAACGCCTACTGGGCCGAAGCCCCGGCACCGGCCGCTCACTGAGCGTGCGCCTGGACGCGGTGGACGATGTGCTGCGCCGCTCCGGCATCAGCCCAGACGGCCTCGCCCCGGCGGTGACCACGCTCACCGGCCCGGTCGACCGCCTCGCCGACATACGCGCGCGTGAGGCGGTGGCCTGGCAGGACGCGTACACCCCACTCGCCACGCTACGGCCCGAACTGTCGTCCTGGGCAGACCGGTTGCGCGGAGAGGGTCTGTTACGCCGTCTCGCCCGCACCCCCGAAGCGGCGAAGACCTTGCTCACCGACACGGCGACGGCTCTACGGGCGCTGCCGGCCGACCCCGCCGTGTCCCTGCCCGCCTTCGCGGCCACCGCACTCGGCGACGCCCACGCCCTCGACGACGGCACTCCCCTGGCCACCGTCGTCCTGTCCGGGGTGCGCGCCCTGACGGGCTTCCCGGACGGCAGCGGTGCCGAGTGGCGCCGCGAGGCCTGGGCCTCGGCCGGCCTGCTCAGGGACGCCCTGTCCTCCACCGTCCTCACCATCGGCCTGCGCGGCACCCCCGCCCTGGACTGGATGACGGATGCGGGCGAACCAACCGTCCTGACCCTGCGCCAGCTCACCCACAGCCCGCCGAGTACGGCGCCTGCGATCGTCCACGTCTGCGAGAACCCGACGGTCCTGGCCACGGCAGCCGACGCCTACGGGCCCGCCTGCGCACCGCTGGTCTGCCTCCAGGGCCAGCCGTCGGCCGCGGCCCTCACTCTGCTGCGTCACCTTCACAGCCGGGGGTCCCGGCTCCGCTACCACGGTGACTTCGACTGGGGCGGTCTGCGCATTGCCGGGGCGCTGCTGCGGCGGGTGGCTTGGCGGCCGTGGCGCTACACGGCGGCCGACTACCGGGCGGCGGCTGCGGCCACACCCTTGGCACCACCGCTGACCGGCACACCGGCCACTGCGACGTGGGACCCCGCCCTGCCGGTGGCTCTGACCGAGCTGGGTGTGCGGATCGAGGAGGAGGCCGTGCTCGAGATGCTCCTCGCCGACCTGGCCTCCTGAGGCCGGTGGGCCGTGGCCGTCGGACGTGACGACCGGCGCGGCGGACGGACTCGTCGATGTGCACGGTGCTGCCGCGGCGCTCGAACGCGGAGGGCCGCCGACGCGCAACGTGAACGACGGCCACCCCGATCCCCCGCTGGCACGCACCGCCCGGAGTTCCTACCGAGCCCGGTTCACCCAGGATCCAGGTCGGAGCCGAGAGGGCAGAGGAGTCGGGCTGTAGGCCGGGGGGCGTCGCAGCGCTATGACCTGCACACGCATGACAAGTGGCCGTTCCCGAGGCTACTTTGACGCTTACGTGAGGCGCGGGTGCGTCCCCTCGTTGAGAGTCGCGAGCACGGGACAGGACGCAACGCGGGTCCACAGGTCAACGCAGCTGCGTATTCACCCCACAGGACTACATCGTCAACGCCCGCGAGTAACGCGGACAGCTGCGCGACCATTCCACACCGCAGGCCAGCGCCCAGGTATGGCTCCCAGGGTAGAGATCGATCACCAGTATCGTTGCAGCACGCCCATACGCTGTAGTTCTTGGATGTGCTCCGAAGTGCGGGCGGGTACTGAACCACCCGTGATCAACACTCCAGCCTCAATGTTCCTATCCACGCCGGACTGAGTGAAGTTGGCGCTGGTAGTGAACAACGCCTGTCGGTCGGCCAGCGCCAACTTGGCATGGGTCTTGGCCCCTGGCTCGGCCCGGCGGTCCGGGGGCCAGTGCCAAACCCTGAGCCCTGGCACATTGAGGAAGGCCGACGCCGGTTCTGTCCCGGAGAGCGCGCTGCCAGCCCCCTGTAGCGTTTCGACGACGACATCAATGCACACGCCTCTACCAGCTGCGGCCTCCAATGCGTGTGTAAGCGGCGCGTAGCGCGTCGCCGAGTAGGTCATCAGGAGAAGTTCGTGCTGGGCTGCCTCGACAAGCTGAAGCAGGACGCGGCTTGTCGTCCTGACCGGGACCCGGTGGGTTGATGGACCACTCCAGACGAGCGAGATCTCCTGTTCTTTGGCGCGCAGAGCATCTCCGGCAGCAAGGCCCCGGAGATAGGCGGCCGCCTCTGATGGAGCCGCGCCATCCGCTCCTATCGCCTCCAGAAGCGCTCGCGCTGCTTCTGCAAACCCGGGAAAGGCCCGCGCAGAGAGGATCGACGCGCTAGAGCGTTGCTTTCCTATCTCTTCGGCAAGAGCACGGACGCCGTCCGCTCCCACCATCGTCAAGGCTTCGGCCGCAGCTCGCTCGAATGTCGCTCCGGTCACTTGGCTCCCTGCAACAGGACGAGGTCCGGGTCGTCGATGGGCACGATGAAGCGGCGGTCCAAGAATCGGTTGCCACGCTCGCACGTGGTCTCCGACACGAAGAGACAGACGTGACAGGCCGCGCCGTGCAAAAAGTCCTCGTGCGGAGGGCGCGGAAGTCGCTCTGCGCAGAGCGGATCGGACGAGCAGCGCTCCGCGTCGGTCAAGGCGCGTCGCACAATGCGAGTGATCGCCTTGGGTTCGGCGAGCGAGACCAAACCGCCCAGCGTGCCTTCTGCGTCCGGTACGGCTGTGTAGATCAGGATGCCCGTACGCGGATCTTCGTCCCGACCGGCATAGATCCGTTCCGACAGGCTCGCCGAAGAGTATCCGCACTCCAGCGCGATGGCCCGGATCAGTAGGTGGGAGAGGGTGTGCAGGGCGATGTACCGCGCCCCGGGCCAGCCGCGCAACGGATTGTCGCCGCCTTGGACACGCCCCGAGTAGCGGTTGCGGCGGAATTCGACGTACGCGTCGCGGTGTGCCGCCAAGGCTGCGGAGTTGGCTACTCGTTGTTCCCAGGCAGCCACCAACGGCTCGGGCATACGCAGGAAGATGCCTTCTCCTCGTACCTCGCTGGCCGGAACCCAGGAGGGTGTGCTGCTGCGGGACAGCGGAGCACGGGTGACCAGATCCGGGTCTTCAGGGTCGGGCGCGTCGAGCCGGGTGAAACCGACCAGGGCACGCACTTCCCGGAGTCGTTCTGCTTGGACGATGTGCGAGAACGCGCCTGCCAGGGCAGAGGGGACAGGCACATCGCGGAGCGCGAAGTCCTCGGTGTGCTCCGGGACATGAGCGCTGGTGAAGATTTCCCATTCAGGGGTGAGGAGGTCGGGATATGACGTCGGCTGTGCACTTGGTGCCGTTTCAGCGGCAGCCCGCTGCTTCTGGATGGCTTCGAAGACGTCGGCTTGGTCCCATTGGTGAAGTGGCTTGAACTGCGGGAGGCCCCAGAGCAGTTCGAGCATGGCGGGTGCGTCGACTTTCTGGAGTGTGTCCCAGAGCTGCTCGATCTTTCCCTGCAAGGCGCTGCCGCTGGTGGGTGGGACAGCCAGGACGCTCAGCGTCTGTGCGAACCACTGATTGGACGCACCGATCACCAGCGGCTTCGGAGGCTGCTCGCAGCCACCCGGCTCAAAGGTCGCCAGGTGAGGGTGCCGGCCTCGACAACTGGGCAAGCTTGATTCTCCGCGGGGACCCATCGCGTCGCGGATGTTCCGTTCCTTGCCGCAGTTCACGCACTTGATTTTCACGTTGGCGGCCTGGTTGCCTCCGTGGTCCAGCATCTGCAGCCGGGGATGGCTGACCGCTGTGCACTGGCCGCCGCGGTGTACGAAGGTCGCGTACGGGAAGTCGTCCAGGTGTCCGGACGGGCAGACGAGTACGAAGCGCGCTGCCACAGCCAGCGGACGCTTGCCCTTGCGCTTCGTCGTGCAGTTTTCGTGGAAGAAGCGGGCCTTGTCCGGCCGGCGCGGCTGGGCGTTCTCGAACTTGAAGACCTTCGAGTCCAGCGCGCCCAGTTCGTTGCACGCGGTACAGCGCAGCCACTGCGGGAACGGTAGAACGGGCACACCCACTTTCGCCGCGAGTCCATTGGGGTCCGCGTCTGCTCCATCCATCCAGGGCGCCGGCCGCAGTTGGGTGACCTGGGGTCCGTACGGATCGGCAAGCAGGCTGTTGACAGCGCGCAGCAGCCGCGGTTCCTTCAGATCGTCCATTTGCACGGAGTCGTACTGCCAGTCGTCGATGCCCCGCACAAGGACGGCGAAGTTCGGCAGATCGACCAATGCTCCGACGCCTCCCGTGAACATCAGGTGGCTGGGGCGCACGGAGCCGACGCGGCGGCGGTACTGGGCCTTGTCCGTCATGCGTGCGCCTGCTTTCCGCTCTGTCCGTTCGTCACGGCCTTGTTGTCCAGGACGGCGCCGGTCTCGTCACCTTCGGGCGAGTCCTCGTCGCCGGGGCCGTCCTGCCCACCGCCCCCTGGATAGCTCCACGCGGGAGCCCCTCCGACCACGTCGAACAAGCCGCTTCCGGACACCAGAAGATTGATCTCGTTCTCCGTCTCACGCATCGACTGAGCAACGGTGAGCTCGTCCCAGACGGCGCCGGTGGCCCTGTTCAGCAGCCCGGCGAGCTGCTGCCCCTTCCACCTGCCCTCGTCGTAGCCCAGTCGCGCATTGCCCTGCTTCTTCTGTGCCCAGGCGTCTCTGAGGGTGTCGATGCGCTCCGCGAGATAGCCGCGGGCCCGTTCGCCGCCCACGGCCTCGGCGCGACGGAGGAAGCGCTCGGTGATCTGCTGTGCGGGCGGGCCGTCGAGATCGACATCGAAAGCGTCCGCATTGCGGGAGTTGTGATCGGTCGCGTTACGCACCGCGGCAATCCAGGCGGCTGCTGTCGTACGGTCCAGAGACCGGCGCGCGAACGGTGTGACGGACAGCGCTTCGACCTCGCGATAGAAGGTGGCGTGGTAGTGGCCGAAGTTCTCGAAGTGCGCGAGGTCTCGGGGTCGTGTCCAGTTGTAGAGCGTGACGACCAGACCCGGGCGCTTCGCGTCGCGGCCGACGCGGGACGACGCCTGAATGTACTCAGCGGTGTTCTTCGGTTGCCCCACCACGATCATCAGGCCGAACCGGGAGACGTCCACGCCGACTTGGAGCATGGAGGTCGCGATAACCGTGTCGACGGCGCCGACCCCTTCATTGCGAAGGGGCAGTTTCGATGGGTCGAGTCGCTGTTTGTGCTGCGCGGCGGCCTTCAGTTCCTCGGTCAGGGCGATCTTACGGAGCGTGGTGTCCGCCTCCTCGTCGAAACCGATCTCCAGGCGGGCGAGCACCTCCGTGATGTCCCCGGAGGAGATGCGGGAGGTCAGCTCCTGCACGGACAGCATGTCCGTCCTGCGCAGCAGCCGGTTCGAAAGGCCCTTGCGGTTGCCGTGCACTCGAACGCGAGTCGCGATGTCGTCGTCCAGGAAGCGGCGCATCCCCGCGAGTTCACGCGTGGCGTTGAAGTAGCCCACCAGCGTCATATACGGGTCGGCGGGCTTGCCGTGCTTGTCGAAGAGGGTCTGGCCGACGAGCAGCAGGATCTCCGCCACGCGGATCTCCGCCTGCTTCATCCTCACGCCGTGTGCGCAGATTCCCAGATAGCGTCGGCCGGGCGCCTGTTGCGAGAGCGCGACCTGCTGCGAGAAGAAGGTGTCCTCGACATCGATCACCTGGGGCGGGAAGATCGCCGCTTTTCTGGCGAAGACGCCGAGGATCTGGTCGGCCGCTCGCTTCGTCGTGGCCGTGGATGCGACGATCTTGGGCCCCACCAGCTTCGTGCCGCCCGTCCCTTCGGGCGCCGACCAGCTGCACAACTCGTCCACGGCTGCTTCGAAGAGACCGACTGTCGTGCCCAACGCGCCCGAAATCAGGTGGAGTTCATCCTGGATGATCAGGTCCGGCGGGCGCAGGCGCGTCACTTCCTGGCTCTTGACCGCTTCGTACTTGCCCTTCGCGTTGTGCTTCTCTCCGCACTTGGTCCGCGGGTCCAGGTCGGCGTGCCGGTAGCCGTGGCGCGGGCAGAGCTGGGACACCCGTCCGAAGAGCATTCCCGCGTACCCGCGCCACGGGAGCTGGGCGAGCTTGTCGACCGTGGCGATCAGCAGACTGGGAGCCAGCCGGTAGATCTCCTCGTCCACCGTGAGAATCGGCAGTCCCTCACGGGGAGAGCGTCGCTGCGAGAACGGGCAGGCGCTGTTGCCCTCACCATTGGCGCAGTAGAGGAGGACCCGGCGCAGATCACCGTCGGGGTGGAGATCGCGCTGTGCGCTGAGCGCCGTACCGCACCAGGGGCAGGCGAGAGTCTGCAGCACCTTGGCACCACGGCTGTCCCCGGCCTCCTTCGCCTCGGCGATCTGCTGTGCCGCTTCTTCGTAGCGGTTCGGGGAAACGGCCCCGCCCACCCACAGCCCGATCCGGAAGGGGGTCGCACCCCAGCGGGTGTCCCCGCCCTCGAACGCGTCTCGGCGCAGCACTTCTGCGGCACAGACCAGGGCGGCGGCGCGCTGGAACTGCTGCGCGGTCAGCAGCCGCAGGGTGTAGCGCATCAGTACGGCGACTCCCGCGTCCCCGCTACGGGCGTCCGCCCCGTTACCGATGGTTCCTTGAAGTCGGCGGATGGCGAAGGTGAAGGCGGCGAGCCCGAGATAGGCCTCGGTCTTTCCACCACCAGTCGGGAAGAACAACAGGTCAACAATGGCGTCGGCGCCCGCTCCCCGTTCGGGAAGCGTCGGAATGGCCAGGGCGCGGAGATTCAGCAGAACGAAGGCAAGCTGGAACGGCCGCCAGGACGCGGCGGCGGGCCCTTGGTCGACGATCCGTTGCTGGGCCTCGGCGAAGCTGAGACCCTCCCTCTCACGCAGTCCCGCGATGGCGGTGTGCCTCCGCTGAAGTGCCATCGCCCGGTTGGCGAACCGGAACGCCTCCAGTGCCTCAGGTCGGTCCGGGTCTCTGAGGAGGTCGACTCCGAGAGTAATGCGCACGGATACCTCGCGAGCCTGCTCGACCGCGGCGAGGGCGCTGTCCCGGAGAGCGGGGGGCAGTTGCTCGGCCTGCGCCTGTCGTTCGTCGAGCCATGCGCTGTATCCATCCGCCAACGGGGCGAGCGCTGCCGTCAGTTCAGCGGGGGCCAACTCGGCGAGCGTGTCCATGGAGAGTTCAAGCCCCGCGAGATGCTCGGCGTCGTCACCGGACGGCGCGATGGTGGCTGGAACATCGTGGACGGGAAGCCATGTGGTGGTGAGCGCACGGGCTCGCCGTTCGCCTTCATCGATCGTCACCGCGACGGCGACATTGCGGCCCGCCGCGTGTTTCAGCTGATTGCGGTAGAGCAGCGTCAGATGCTGCTCCTCCGGATCGGCCCCGCCGAACGCGTCGTGGGCCTCAGCCGCTTCGCCGAGCGGATCGGAGATGGGCAGAAAGACGGGTGCCGCGCCATCGAGCGCGGTGACCCGCAACTCCGTCTGGAACAGCCAGGCGGTGTCCTTCGACTGCTGGGGCTCCTCCTGGGCGTTCACCAGCGAGAGTTCGACCACTCGGGTCGGGCCGCCGGCACCCGGACGGTTCCGTACTTCGACGATCAGACGCACCCCGGGGGCTTCCGGATCGTCGGCGGTGAGCGGCAGAACCTGCCGGGGTTTCCCATCGAGTCGGACCTCGGGGTTCTTCTCGACCTCCTCGCGGCTCCAAGTCGCACGGGCGACTCCGTCGTCACTCAGCACCTGGGACTTGTGATATCGCCCCCACCGGACCCGTACGGAGACCGCGTCCACGCCGTCGTCCGCGGCGACAGCGAACATCATGCCCATGGACGAGGCCCACATCCGGCCGGCGTTCTGTGTCGTGAGCTTCTCGGGCAGGCTCTGGTCGCTGCTGTCGCCTTCGCCGTCGGAGTCGTCGTTCAACTGCTCGCCGGTGGCGGCCATGGAGGTCGTGAGGGTGCGCTTGGGGCCGATCAGTCCGACCAGATAGCGGTCGCGGGGGCCGGCCGCCCGGTGGTCGAACTCCTCACTTGGTCCGTCCCAGGGCCCGAGCAGATCGCGGCTGATGAGCTTGCCCAGATCGTCCCGGACTTCATAGGAGCTGGCGGGGACGAAGGTCTGCGGTACCTCACGGACCCGCTGGAGGAGGTCTTCTTCCAACGAGCCCGGCGGCACCGCAGCGGACTGACTGGGCATCGGGGCGTCCCTCTTTCGTACGTCATACGCGGCCCACGAGGGCCCTACCAACTCCGCGGCAACCGCTACCACGACCGTGACGACCTGGCATCACCTGGATGCTAATGGTCACCTCTGACATTCATAACGGGGTGGTCGGCGCAGCCGTGGCTTGTTCCGGATACTCAGCGCGGTCTCCGTCACCGCGTCTTTCAGGCCTTCCGGTGGGGTAGCCGCCTATCCGAGATCGATGATTCAGCCCGTCCTGCTGGTCGGCTGCCGCGCAACTCGTGCCGGTCGGCGAGCACTTGCGGGGCGGGAGTGGCACCTGTGACCCCGCCGGACTTCATCGGCCCGACGGGAGGGCTTATGCCCCGCAGGCGCTCTATCCGGTTTGGCACTCGTCCGGCTACCGTCATTTGCGAGGCCTGACCACGCACTTACTCGGATCGCCGTGCGCAATCGTTGTCTCGCAGCGGGGGTGCCTTATGGCTACCGGTACGACGTCCGCACGACTCGGCTTCTGGAGACGCGGCCAGGCCGCCGGCAACCGGCCACCGGCAGCTGGAGGCCGTGGCCAGCACGAGGAATGGCTGGGTCTGGTCACGTTGGACGGCCCGTTCCTGGGAATCCCGGCTCTGACGCGCGTATTGCCGCAGCTCGATGCCCTGGACGGACCGGCAAGGCGTTCCTTACGGCTCGCGCACCGCGAGTGGCAGTCCAAGCCGAGCGTCCACCACGATGCATGGATCGACTACCTCCTACGCGACCTGCTGGGCTGGGAGGACACGCTGTCCGTGGACCCCGCGCTCCTGGGCAACCTTTCGTTGTCCGTTCCGGAGCACCAGGAGACGCTCACTCCGTCCTTCGCGCTGATCAGCCCAGACGCCTCCGCCACGTCCAGCCCCCCACCGGGCGCGATTCCACTGCTAGGTCTCGTCTGCGCCCCGGACGTGCTGCCGACGGGTCGGCAGTCCGGCGCCGCGTGGGCTGCGTCTCCGGCGGACCGGCTGGCTCGCCTCTGCCGGCACCACGACATCGGACTCGGGCTGGTCACGGCCGGCCGATGGTGCACTCTCGTCTGGGCTCCTCGTGAGGCGGCGGCCACGTATGTCACTTTCGACACCGCGGACTGGGGATCGGCAGCCGACCGGACGACTGTACGGGCGTTCATCTCGCTGCTCAGCCGACGGCGTTTCTTCTCCGTGCCGGACGACGAGACGCTGACGTACCTTCTCAGCAATGCTGAGGACCGCGCGGAAGACCTCACCGAGTCCCTGGGCCAGCAGGTGAAGGAGGCCGTCGAGCTTCTGGTGGCCGCCATCGGCCGCAGGGACAGGGAGGCTCATGAGGCCGGTCGTCCTGGGCTGGAAAAGCAGTCGGCAGCCGAGGTCTACAAGGCCGCCCTCGCGACCCAAATGCGGATCCTCTTCGCTTTCTTCGCCGAGGAGAAGGGGCTGCTGCCCGCCGACAATCCCCTCTACGCGCGCTCCTACTCAGCTGGGGGCCTGTGCACCGAGTTGGAAGCACAGGCCCGGGACACAAGTGAAGAGGATCTGGAGCAAAGCACGGCCGCGTGGCACCGGCTTGTGGCCTTGTTCCACGCCATCTATCAGGGCGTGGACCACCCTGACCTGCAAATCTGCGGGTACGACGGGAGCCTCTTCGATCCCGGCCGGCATCCCTGGCTCGAGCCGGGCGGCGGAGAGTCGCCATGGCCGGTCGACGACCGGACCGTGCTGCACATGCTGCGGGCCGTGCAATACGTGACGACGGGCCGGGGCCGCCAGCGTGAGCGGCGCAGAACCACGTTCGCTCACTTGCGGATCGGTGATATCGGAAGTGTCTACGAGGGGCTACTTGAGTACGAGGGACAGCGCGCCGCCGGTCCGGTCATCGGCCTGATCGGCAAGCAGGGCCGAGAAGTACAGGTGGAGCTGGCGGAGGTCGAGCGGCACGCTGCCGAGGCCGCTCGGGCGGAGGATCCGCTCACCGCACTGGCTGCCTCGCTGTCCACCGCGTACAAAAGCTCCGGCATCGGCACAGCCACGGCCGTGCAGCGCGTGCTTCGTCCGCTCGCAGCGACTGAACGCGCGGCTACCGAGCGGAAGTTGCTGGCCGCGACGGGCGGCGACACGTCTCTTGTCGAGCGCCTCCGGCCGTTCTACGGCATCATCCGCCACGACCTGCGCGGCCTGCCTCTCGTGATCCTTCCCGGAGGTCTGTACGTCGGCAAGTCATCGAAGCGGAAGGCCACCGGCGCGCACTACACGCCCGAGTGGTTGGCAGCGGAGGTGGTGGAGGGGGCGCTGGAGCCCCTGGTGTACTCCCCCGGCCCGTTGGAAACAGCCGACCGGGAGTCCTGGAGGCTCAAGTCCAGCGCCGACATACTCCGCCTCAAGGTCGCCGACATCGCCTGCGGTTCGGGGGCATTCCTGGTCGCGGCATGCCGGTACCTGGCGGAGCGGCTGGTCGAGGCGCGGGCGATCGAGCGGGAGAAGGCCGCGGAGGGTCGTATCCGGGCACAGTTCGACACCGATGTCATTCGCCGACAGGAGCCATTCCGGGAGCGCGCGGACGAGGGCTTCGACCTGGTGATGATCCGGGCCCGCCGGAAGGTCGCGGAGCGGTGTCTGTACGGGGTCGACATCAACCCACTCGCCGTCGAACTGGCCAAGTTCGCACTGTGGTTGGACACAGTGGAGCCGGGAATGCCGTTCACGTTCCTGGACGATCGGCTGATCGACGGGGACTCGCTCGTGGGCATTTCACGCTCCGAGCAGGTGGACTACATGCACATGCTGCCTACGGCAGAGCACACAGTGCACCGCCGGTCTCCTGTCGACTACACGTCGACGATCTGGCAACAGACCGGGATGGGCGCCGATCTTCGGCGTTCCGCGGAGTTGCGAGAGAGTCTTATCGACATTCCGGGAGATTCGCTGACCGCCCTCGCCGAAAAGCGGCGCGTGCTCAGGGACGCCGAACTTTCCGTCCAGCACCTGGAGTTTTTCGGGGAGCTCCTCGCGACGGCCTCCCTGGCGCACGCGCCGCGTGGCACGCGGGGTCTGGACGCGGCAGCGATTGCTGCGGCGGCCTATCCGGACCAGTTAGGGAGGGCACTCCCGGAGGATCAAAGAGGCATCAAAGAGCGAGCCCAGGAGACAATGGCTCGATGGCGCCTCGCCGCAGAGGTCGAGGGTTTCGACGATTGGAGGCCCATCAACTGGCCTCACCGTTTCCCCGAGGTGTTTCAGGCTGGCGGATTTGACGCGATAGTGGGAAATCCTCCGTTCCTCGGAGGTCAGAAACTGACCGGCGCATTAGGGAAAGTATATCGAGAGTACTTGGTGCAAGTAGTCGGGCATGGAACACGTGGTAGCGCGGATCTGGCTGCCTATTTCGTATTGCGGGCGCACGAGTTGTTGAACGCAGGCGGTCAGACGGGACTGCTCGCGACGAACACGTTGGCACAGGGGGATACACGCGAGGTCGGACTTGACCAACTGGTCACGGATGGGGTGGAGATCCGACAGTCCATAAAGAGTGCGCCATGGCCGTCCCGGAGTGCGGTGCTGGAGTACTGCGCGGTCTGGACGAGCCGGGCTGCGATTGCCACCGCCGGAGCGCGGATCGCGGATGGGGTGGCGGTGAAGGGGATTACGTCGTCGTTGGACGTGGCATCCCGGGTGACGGGGACGCCACGTCGGTTGGCGGAAAATCAAGGCATCGCGTTCCAGGGAGCTATCGTCCTGGGACTGGGCTTCACGATGGAGCCCGCGCAGGCCCAGGCATTGATCGCGAAGGACGAGCGGAATAGGGAAGTGCTGTTCCCTTACCTAAACGGGCAGGACCTAAACTCCCGCCCGGATGGCTCGGCCAGCCGCTGGGTGATCAACTTTCATAACTGGAGCGAAGAGCGGGCTAGGCAGTATCCCGAGGCATACGAACAGGTACGCCGACTGGTGAAGCCTGAGCGGGACAAAAACAATAGGGCAGCTCGCCGTGAGCGGTGGTGGCAGTACGCCGAACGCGCGAAAGGTCTGCATGAGGCCATCCAGGAAATGGACCGAGTCCTGGTTCTGGCGCGCATTAGTAAAACGATCATTCCGCTCGCCGTTTCCACCCATCAGGTCCTGAACGAGAAGATCGTCGCCTTTGCATCCGAGGATGCAGCTTTCTTGGCCCTACTTAGCAGCGCCTCACACTATTGGTGGTCAATCAAGTACGGATCCACCATGAAGTCCGATCTCAACTACTCGCCAAGCGACGCCTTCGAGACTTTTCCCCTCTCCGAACTTACCCAAGAACTTTCCTACTTGGGTAGCCACCTCGATGCTCACCACCGCAAGGTCCTACTCGCCCGAGGCGGCCTCACCGCCACCTACAACTTCGTCCACGACGAGGCCTGCACCGATCCGGACATTGCCGGACTCCGTGCCATCCACCAGGCCATCGACGAAGAAGTAGCCCACGCCTACGGCTGGCATGACCTCGTCGACCAACCCGGGGGCCTCGACCACGGCTTCCATGACACCCGCCAAGGGCCCCGCTACACCATCGGTCCCGTCGTCCGCCAGGAAATCCTCGACCGGCTGCTCGAAGAGAACCAGCGCCGCTACCAGGCCGAGGTCAACGCGGGCCTCCACCCCAGGCAAGAGTCTCTCCCCTTCGACGAGTCATCCGTCACGCATACGAGGCCAACAACGCATCCAGCGTCCAAACAGTCGCCGCAACCCCGGAGGTCCGGGCAAGGTACCGGTCCCGCTCGATGAGGATGTTGAGGTCGCCGCATCCGAGCTGATTGCAGGCGTGCTCAATCAGGCTGCTGCCTGTACTGCCGCCCTCGATCAGCGCGCTGAGATGCGCCGCGTCCCACTCCACCTCGTTGAGCGCCCAGGGCGCCTTGCCCTCCACCACAGTGCGCAGCACGCCGGCGAACCGCTCCGCGCACGTGCGTCTCTGCCGTCCGTCGGCCAGCTGCGCGATGTGATTTCCCGTCTCGATGACCGCGGTCACGGGAAGCAGCAGGTCACAGTCCCGCGCCTCCCTCTTCTGGCGCAGCTCCTCGATCACCTTCTCGCGGTCCTGGCACTTACCGGGGATCTCAAGGAGATTGCAGAGAATCGACGTATCAACGAATTCAACCCTGCGAGCCACGCCTCACCCGATCCCCAGAAGACGGTCGAACTCCGTGTAGTCGCGGTCCTGTTGCCCGCGTGCTTCCAACCGCCCCTGCGTGATCACATCGCCCAGCCGCCCGGCGGCCATGGCAGCCGGATACCCGTCGAGTTCAGTGAGCTTAGTGAGCCGGCTCGTGCCCGACGCCCTGTCACGCCAGCACACCACCACCCCCTCGTGATCAGCGCTGTCGAGCGCCGACAACAGGGCCGGGCTGTGGGTGGTGATGAGCACCTGTGTGTCATTCTCCGCGCTCGCCTGCCGGACGAGTTGCAGGACTTCGGACGCCTGGGAGGGGTGCAGCCCGTTCTCCAGCTCCTCAACAACCAGCATGAGTGCGCGTTCCGCACCGTCCCTGGCGCTCCCCGCACTCGACGAACCGAGGTCAAGCCCCCGCCCCCCGGTGAGGAGCGACGTGGTGATGGCGAGGAAACGCAGCATCCCGTCACTCATCTCCCGGGCCGGGGTCAGCCCCAACTGCCCCTCGTCCAGAGCCAGCATCACATCGCCCAACTCGGACTTGGTGACTGCCAGCGTCTCGATCTCGTGATCGGCGAGGCCGCGCAGCAACTGCACGAGCCGGGCGAAGAGTTCGGGGCTCGTCTTCTGTACGTTGCCGATCGCGGCGGACAGGTTCTCCGCAGTGCGGCGCAGATGAACGTCCCGGGAGGGGACGTACTGGCGCATGAGGTGTGGCACCGGATCGAGATGGAAGGCGCCGGCCAAGGCCGTCATCACACGCAGGGCGATCCAGATGCAGTCGTGTTCGCCCTCTGTGTCACCGGCCAGGCGCAGCGGCAGCTGCGATGTGAGGAGACGTGAGTTGCGGAACGGACCGCTCGGATTCCGTCCGGGCCTGCCGTTGTGCCACGACGCCTGGATGTCGCCGAGGTGCGGGCTCGGCGCGCCGCTCACGAGCACGTCCCGGTGACCGCTGACAGTAGGCCCGGACAGGCGCTCCTCGATGATCTGCACCTCCGGCTCCACCTGGATCGTCACGTCCAGGCGAATCGGCCCGTACTCACTGCTCACGGTGCACCCGAGGGAGAACCTGTCCGACCCGTGGGGCACGCATCCGGCGAGCCCGCCACGCACCGGCCCCGCAGGGCTGCGCCGGCTCTCCAGTGCTTCGGCGATGTCCTCGCCGCGCGCCAGGCGGGACAGCACTTCGAGTCCGTCGAGCGCGTTGGACTTGCCGCTGCTGTTGCGTCCGATCAGCACAGTCAGTGGCGCAAGCCGAAAGGCCTCACCGCGAAAGCTCTTGAACGCGGTCAGGCGGACCTCTTCGATGCCCTGGGCAGTCACACCGGCAAAGTTACCGCAGGCCATGCCCTGCGGCCTGGTCTGCTCGGGACCGGGCATCGGTCAGCTCCGCCCATACGGTCTTGGTGAGCCGGTCGTCCGCCCGCGCACCCCAGCGAATGGCCAGGGTGTCGACGATGAGCAGGCCTCGGCCGGCGGATGCGTCGGGGGTGGTGGAGGTGAGGTCCTGAGGGGGTGGTGGCAGACGGTCCGGGCGGGTGTCCGTGACTTCGATACGGAGTGTGTACGTGGACGGGATGCCGTCGGGCGCGAGGGGCAAGTGCAGCGTCAGGCGGAAGTCTCGACCTGGGGTGCGGCCGTGCGTGACCGCGTTCGCGGCGAGTTCCGCGACCACCAGGGCGGCACGGTCGGAGAGGTCGGTGCCGTGCGGGATGCCCCACTCGTCGAGCTGATGGGTCGCGAGATGGCGGGCCAGGCGGGCGCCTCTGCGGGTAGAGCTGAGCTGGATGGTGAAGTGACGGACTGGCGGGACGGGTTGGGCGGTAGGTAGGGGGGTGGAGATCTGCTGATTCATGTCACTCAGCGTGGTCGAGCGCGCCTATCTTGAACAGTGACAAAGCTGATACGGAGCGTAGCTGTCGGGCTGTCCTGGCAGGTTGTCCGGGCTGTCGGGCGTGACTGCGTGCGCGATGAAGCGGTGTCAGGTGTGTGCGGGGTGACGACGGTACGGCCGGAGGTGACTGGCATGGCGGGTATGGAGTCGGAGGAGACGGGTTGCGAGACGGGAGGTCTGGAGGAGGAGCAGGACTGGGACGAGGGTATGTCCGAGATCCTGGAGATGGTGGGGCGTCATGTGCGGCGATGGCGGGAGCGGGCGGGGCTGACGCAGGCCGAGTTGGGCCGCCGGATCGGGTACACCGAGCATCAGGTGTCTGCGGTTGAGAGGGGGCGGCGGATTCCCAAGCCGGTGTTCCTCGACAAGGCGGATGAAGTACTGGGGGCGGGGGGGCATGCTGGCCGAGTTCAAGGAGGACGTGGAGAAGCTTCAGTACCCGAAGAAGGTGCGCCATCTGGCTCGGCTGGAGGCAGACGCCAAGGAGTTGGGTGCATATGCGGCCCACCAGGTCCACGGCCTCCTTCAGACCAAGGGGTACGCCGAGGCGCTCTACGGGATGCACCGGCCCATGCTGGACGAGGACACCATCGAGCGGAACGTGGCAGCGCGCTTGGCGCGGCAGGAGATCTTTCAGCGGCGGCCCGCACCCTTCTTGAGCTTCGTCCAGGACGAGGTAACACTGCGACGCCCAGTCGGTGGCAGGATGGTGATGCGGGGGCAACTCGAACGACTGTTGGAGGTCGGGCGGTTGCGGAACGTGGAGATCCAGGTGATGCCAACGGACCGTGAGGATCATGCAGGTCTGAGCGGCGGTTCCTTTCGGCTGTTGGACCCCAAGAACGGCCACAAAGTGGCGCAAGCAGAGGGGGCACTCTTCAGCCGCGTGACTGCGGAACGAAGGGACGTCCATATCCTTGAGGCGCGCTACGGGATCATCCGGGCACAGGCTCTCTCGCCGCGTGAGTCACTGGCGTTCATCGAGAAACTGCTGGGAGAAACATGACGATCAAGCTCTCTGCTAACAGTGTCGCCGGGCTGGAGTGGTTCAAGAGCAGCTACAGCAGCACCGACGGCCCCGACTGTGTCGAGGTTGCGGCCACCGGCGGCACGATCCACGTGCGCGACTCGAAGAACAAGCAGGGCGCGCGTCTGGGCTTCGGCCCGCAGGGGTGGGCTGCGTTCGTCGCGGATGTGCGTGAGGCAGCCTGAGCGGGACAGCAGGTGAGTGGGCCCCGGCTGGCAACTCGTCGGGGCCACAGACTTGTTCGGGTCAGTCGAGTCAGAAGAGGCTCGGAGGCTCCTCCGTGGAGTGCCTGGGGCGAGCAGCCTTCCTGGCCACCGCCGGGGCGGACTTCTTTGGCTGCTTCGTGGCATGCAAGCCCGCGACTACCTCAGCTTGGTAGCGGCGCTGGTTCTCTTCGAGGAGACGGTCGAGAATCTCCTGGCGGACGACGGGGCCGACAGTGTAGCGGGGACCTTGGCGGGTGTCGTGGAAGCCATGGTCGAGGCCAGTGGACTGGTCGAGGAGGTCTTGCCAGCCGTAGGCACGGGCCACCTCCTCGTCGATGGCCTGATGGATTGTGCGGAGTTGGGTGATTTCTGGATCCGTGCACGTTTCGTCGTGAACGAGGTTGTACGTGGCAGTGAGGCCACCATGAGTGGCCATGAATTCATGGCGCCAACCATTCAGTTGGTCACCCAAGTCTCGGAGCGCTGCGGTGGCTTCCGGGCGCGCGAATGTCTCAAAGACGTCCGATGGCGTGTAACGGAGGTCCCCCTTCATGGTGGAGGCTCGATTGATGGCCCACCAGTAATGCGGTGCGCTGCTCAGCAACGCCAGCATGGCCAGGTCGTCAACGGCGAAGACCGCTAGCCCGTGCGAGAAGACCTGACTCGGCTGCACCACGGCAGGCATGACCGTCTTCGTGTGAAGGGTGATCGCGAGCGCTCTCCGCAGATTTGCGATGGTTCGGTACAGCTCAGGAGCTGGGCGTGTAAACCGCCACCAGATCTCTCGCCGCTGCTTGTTGTTGTTCTTGTCTCTCTCCGGCTTGACCAGGTTCCGCACTTGCTCATAAGCCTCTGGATACTGCTTGGCCTCTTCCTCACTCCAATCGCGGAAATTGATGATCCAGCGGCTGGCCGAACTGTCCGAACGGGAGTTAAGATCCTGCCCACTGAGATACGGGAAGAGTACCTCTCGGTATCGTTCGTCCTGAGCAATCAACGTTTGGGCCGCTTCTGGCTCCATCGTGAAACCCAAGCCCAGCACATACGAGCCAATGAACGCAATTCCCCGGTTCTCCACCAGCCGATCCGGCGTCCCCGTCACTCGCGACTCTGCATCCAAAGTTGACGTAATACCGCTAACCGGCACGTCGTCAGAGAACCTTAGGCCGCCCTCTGCCACCCCTGCCCGACTCGTCCACACCGCGCAGTACTCCAGCACCGCGCTACGCGATGGCCAGGGCGCACTCTTCACCGACTGCCTGATCGTCACTCCATTCGCGACCAGTTGGTCTAGCCCCACCTCTCGCGTATCGCCTTGCGCCAGAGTATTCGTCGCGATCAGCCCTGTCTGGCCATCCATATTCAACAACTCATGGGCGCGCAAGAGGAAGTACGCGACCAAGTCCGCGCTTCCTCGAGCGCCTCTCCCCAGCTCCCCCACCAGATACTCCCGGTACGCCTCACCCACCGCACCCGTGAGCTTCTGCCCGCCCAGGAACGGCGGATTCCCCACTACCGCGTCAAACCCATCCCGCTCGTCCCACACCTCCGGGAAAACCAGTGGCAGATGCGCCGGCTCGCGCTCGAACCCATCAACGGGCTTATTAGTTCCCAGCCATCGCGACGCCAAGATCTTCGCCCGTCGCAGCTCCTCACCCGCGACCACCTCGTCACCCCCCGAATCAACCACCGCATGAGCCGCCGTAACCGCCCCAAACGCCAGTTGATCCCGCTCCCTATCACCCCGCCCAGCCCCCGCCAGAGCCGCCCCCACCACCAGGTCCGCAAACACCCCGGCCTGCCGAGTCTTCTCCCGCACAGAAGCCAGAATCGCCCGCTTCTCCCCCAACTCCTCCAGCCCAACTCCCGGAATCCCCGCCAACTTCCTCCGCTCATCGGCGACTTCACGCACCAGCCGCCGCACACCCCCCGTGAAGTCGATCCCGTCCCCATGAATCCGACGCCCCCGCACCGGATCCAGATGCATAGCCTCCAGCTGCTCCACAGACGTGATCCCCAGCAGCGAATCCCCCGCCACCAGCCGGTCGTCCAGGAACGTAAAAGGCCGCTCGGGGTCCATGGACACCAACCACAGTGACAGCTTCGCCATCTCCACTGCCATGGGGTTGATGTCGACGCCGTACAAGCAATGCTCAATAACCTGTCGCCGAGCCTCGACCATCACCGGATCGGCCTCAGCGTCCACCGCCGAGGCAGACAGCGACCCCGCCGCCTCCAGATACGCGATAGCCCGCGCGTCCTTCTCCCGAGCCCACGCCTCGACAAGTGCATGGGCGAGGTACCGGCAGGCAGCCACCAAAAACGCTGCCGAACCCATCGCGATGTCCGCGACCTTCAGCTTCAGCAGCTCGGTCGACGGCTTCGGCCGCCACTGTGAACGGTCAGAGGTCGTCAGTGGCCCGTGCTCGGCCTCGTACACCAACGGCTCCAGCGCCCCGTCAGCCACCTTCTGCGCAAGGGACTTGGGCGTGTAGTGCGTGCCCGTGTTCTTTCGGAGCGCGGACTCCGTGACGTACAGCGCGCCCGGCCGGATGACCACCGGCAGGTCCCGCAGATCACGCCGGATGATCCCGTAGAACGGCAGCATCCGCTCCGTCAGCTCCGCGTCGCCGCCCGTCGCGGCGAGCAGCTTCTTTCGTGCGGCCTCGCGCTCCGAATCGCCCAGCGGAGCAAGTGACTTGGCGACTTTGGCCGCACTCCCGATCCCGGTCGTCTTGTTGTACTCCTCCGCCAGGAGCATCCCCAGGTCCGCCGGCTCCCGGACCCCGGCTGCTTTCGCCTCAAGCCAGGACAGCAGCACCTCCGCCTCAAGCCCCGGCTTGCCCACCAGCCCAACGACCGTGTCCTCGGCCCGCCGCCCCTGATACGAGAGCAGGCCTTCATACACGTAGCCGATCTGCTCGACGTCCAGCGTCCGGAACGTCAGTCGGCGCCGCTCCCGCTTCCTGCCCGTGCCGATCGAGACGTGCTGCACGGACTGGAGCATGTGGAGGACGGTTCGGTCGTCGATGGGCAAGGGCTCGCTCGGGTCGGCCTCGCCCGTTCCTCGTCCCTCCAGCCAGGGGTAGGCGTTGGGGTCGAAGATCGAGCCGTCGTACGCGTGCATGGTGAGCTTGGGGTGGTCCACTCCCCCATACACCGCGTTGAAGAGGGCGATGAGTTGATGCCAGCCAGCCCTCGTCTGCTCCAGGTCCTCCTCGGTGGTCTCCCTGGCCCGCCGCTCCAGTTCCTCGGCGAGTCGGCTTGCCGAATAGGCCTGCGTGTACAGTGCGTTGTCGCTCGGGAGCAGGCCGCGCTCCTCGGCGAAGAGCAGGAACACCACCCGCATCATGATGGCGACCGCGCCCCGGTAGACCTCCTGCGCGGGGACGTCGGCGAGGCCACGGCCGCCCTTGGCTCGCTCGCTGATGTCAGCCCGGCCGATGGCTTCCACGAGGAGTTCCACGGCCTGGCGGACCTGGACGCCGAGGGCGTCCGTCACGTCTTCCTGGTTGTCCAGGGACTCCCGCAGCAGCGGGAGCAGCATCTGGTCGTCCTCGACGGAGAAGAAGCGGCGCCTGTTCAGGAGCGACACGAAGGCTCGTACGACCACGCGCTCGGCCTGCTCCGTCCAGGCCACCGTGTCGAAGACGGCCGACGTGGTGACACCGCCGCGTGGCGCCCACACCAGGGCCCACCAGCGGCCGTCCGTCACCAGACCCAGCTCCACACCGTGGTGACGGCAGAGGTGTGCCATGCGGTCGATCGGTGTCGCCGACCAAGGAGAGTCCGGGATGCGGCGAGCCGGGTGCTGACCCGCCGGGACCGTCAGACCGAGCATCGAAGCGCCGGCAACCAGCCCCGCCGTGTCGCCCCCTTCGCCATCCGCCCCCGGGTCGAGCAGCGCGAAGGTCGGGGCGACCCGCTCGTCGTGTTCCGGGACGTCGACGGCGAGGGCCTCGGTCAGTGCCTCGCCTTCCCTCAACGCGTCTCCCCAGCCGAGGAGTTCACTCAGCAGGAAGTGAATCCACGCCTCCTGTCCCGCCTCCTGGTCGGACAGCCAGACACCGTGCTCGTAACGCAGCCGCGCGCGCGTCGGCTTGTCGATCGAGTCGAGTTGCTGCCAGGTCCTCAGCAGCACGGGCAGCGTCAGGAACGGTCCCGACACGTCCACCAGGCTCAGCCAGTCCAGGTGCTGCTGCCTGCCGTCGGGGAGTGGTGCCCCGCTGCGGGCGCGTCCGCGGCCGTGGTTCGTACGGACGGTGGTGCTCACTTCACGGCCTCCCGGCGGGGAACGACGAAGACGACGGCGACGGGGAACAGCAGCGGTTTGGGCTGGGCGTAGCGTGCGGCGATCGAGGCGAACTCGCGTTCTTTCTCGCTCTCCAGGGCGTCCAGCCTCTTCTCCCAGTTCTCACGGTCCCGGCGCTGCTGTTCGGCCTCGTCGAAGGCGAGCTCCAACTGGCCTTCCTCTTCCTCTTCGGCCGGTTTACCGATGGCGGCCCGCAGCGAGGCGCGGAAGGCGTCGATGTTGGCGGCGATGCGTTCCGCCTCCTCTCGGCGGCGGTTTTCGAGACGGCCCTCCAGCGCGGTCTGGCGGTTGCGGGCGCGCCATTCGAGGGAGGACACCAGGGGTTCGCTCACGTGGGGCCAGGCATCGGTCAGTCGGCGCTCAAGGAGTGGGGACGCCTTGGTGGCATTGGCGAGCGCGTTGTCGAGGATCTCGCGCAACGTGGTGATCTTCTCAAGGCGGTTGAAGCGGACCGGGCCGCCCGCCGTGTCGTCGTCGCGAAGCCAGCCGCCTGCCTGGAGGACCTCTTCGTGGAGGCGTATGCCATCCGCGCCGACGAGGACGAAGCGAGCGAAGGCTCCGACGAGGGTGGTCTCCAGCTCCGGATGGTCGCTGACGACGGCGGCCACGCGGGCGAGGCCGGTCTGGTCCTTGTTCCATACGGCCGCGCGGAGCAGGCGCGTGGACATGCTGACCAGGGGATGCCCCAGGTGAGCGAGGACCACGTCGTCACGGCCCTTGGCGCTCTGCGCGTCGAAGGTGATGGGTCGCTGGATCTCGGGGCGCAGCTTGTCCGCCAGGCCTTGGCCCGCCCGCTCCCAGGAGTCAGTCAGTGTGGGAACTTCGTAGAATCCCGGGGCGAATTCGCGTTCGTCGATGACCGGGCTGATGTCCTGCTGACGGGCGAGCGGAAGGGCTGTGGAGACCACGCGAGCGATCCTTGACGGCGTGATGCCGAGCGTGGTCACGGTGGCGTCGACCTGATCCTTCAGACGCTGTGCCTGTGCCTGGACGTCACGCTCTGCGGTCACATTGCCGCCGCGCTTCGCCTTTCGGCCGGCGTACGCCTCAGCCCGCTCGACGTCGAAGTCGGCACCCAGGTCACCGGTCATCCTGCGTTGTACGGCGTCGGCGAGTACAGCGTTGACCTTGCCGAGGTCCTCTTCCATGCGTGCGACCTTGTTGGCTACGCGGGCGAGGAATTCGAGGTCGGCCTCGTAGTTGTCGACTGTCGTCTCGTAGCCGCTGCCGATGAAGTGGACGATTTGCGGGGCGGTGCGCTGGCCGTAACGGTCGATGCGGCCGATGCGCTGTTCCAGCTTGTTGGGGTTGAACGGAATGTCGTAGTTGACCAGGCGGTAGCAGTGCCGCTGGAGGTCGATGCCTTCGCTGGCCGCGTCCGTAGCGAGGAGGATGCGTACCTCGTTCTCGGTGGGCTCGGCCTGGAAAGCGAGGCGCAACTGCTCGCGGTCGTCGGTGTTCATGCCCCCGTGGAGGAGGGCCACGCGGTCGCCGCCGAGGCCGTGGTCACGCAGCAGGTTCTGGAGCCAGATCTGGGTGTCGCGGTATTCGGTGAAGACCACGACGCGTTCGTTGGTCCAGTGCTTGCCGTCCGGCAGACACACCGCCTTGACGTAGGCGATGAGTTCCTGGGCCTTGGAGTCGGCCTGCGCCTGGTGGCGTTGCGCCCACTCCTGCATCTGCTCCAGGAGGCCGGCCTCGTCGCTGTCGGTGCTCGGCTGGAGCGTGGTGGCGCGGGCGATGGCGTCGTCCTCGGCTTCGGCGAGCGGTTCGTCGTCGAAGTCCGCGTAGTCGTCGAAGAAGGTCTCCTGCCAGTCCTCGATCTCCTCGGCCGCCTGCTGCTTCTTCGTGCGGAGCGTTTCCAGGTAGACGGCGATGGTGCGGGCGAAAGCGTCCGGGGACGAGAACAACCGCTTCTTCAGGAGCAGCGTGACCAGATCGGCGGCCTTGCGGCCGCCCTTGTACCGGGTGCCGAGCTTGGCGCGGCGCAGGCGGGCGTACTCCTTGAGGAGTCCGTGGATGCGGCGCTCGTCGTCGGTGTACTCGACGGGCAGGGCAACCGTCGTGCGCTCCAGGAAGCGGCGGGTGCCGTCCGGCTCTCGGATGTCGGTCTTGAGCCGGCGTACGACCGTGTCCTTGACCGCTGCCGGGTCAGGCTCGACGCCGCGGGCGAAGCGCTGGCTGTCGATGATCTCCAGGAGGGCGGTGTACGACGCTTGGTAGCCGTTGTGCGGCGTGGCCGACAGGAAGAGCCGGTGCTCGAAGTGCGGCGCGAGGCGGCGGATCAGCTTGGTCTGCTGGGAGTCGACAGGGTAGAGCTGCTTGGGCGCGGAGGGTGCGACATGGTGCGCTTCGTCGAGGATGAGCAAGTCGAAGATGCGCTTTGCGGGGGTGGCCGAGTCGGTGTTCTCGGTGGGGAGTATCTCGGCGAGGAGACGCTGCGCCTTGGGTCCGCGCAGCCAGGGCAGGCTGACGATGCACTGCGGATAGATGTTGAAGGGGTTGGCCGCGCTGCCGTGGCTGCGACGTACTTCGGCGCTGCGCTCGGAATCGATGATCGTGAAGTCCAGGCCGAACTTCTCGGCCATCTCGTCGCGCCACTTCACGGTCAGGCCTGCCGGGCAGACGATCATGATCTTGTGAGCGCGGTTGCGCAGGATCAGTTCCAGGGCGACGAGGCCCGCCTCGATGGTCTTGCCGAGGCCGACGTCGTCGGCGAGTAGCAGGTTCACGCGCGGAGCGGCGACCGCTCTGGAGACAGGCTCCAGCTGGTACGGCTCGACGGCGACGCCAGAGCGGAACGGCGCCTGAAGCGTGCGTACGTCCGCGGAGGTCACGGCCGACCAGCGGACCGCGTCAAGGAAGGCGGCGAGACGCTCGGGCGGGTCGAAGCCTCCGGCGGTCACATCGGGGAGGGAGCCGGCCGGCAGCCTGCGCCGTCCCGGCTCGACCTCCCAGATGACCGAGAGGGTGTCGTTGTAACGGCCGTCCTCGACGCTGTTGAGGGTGACCAGTGTGGTGCCCCTGCTGGCGTCGCCGTCCGGCCTCTCCGCCTCACCGAGGTCCACGTCGGCCACCACCCAGCGCTGGCCACGAACCTCGACCAGGTCACTGATCTCGGGGACTGCGGTGGGGTCCTGGGCATCGCCTCGGCGGCGGACTGCCCGCTGCGCCACTCCCGCCAGGTCGGTGGTGGTCGACGATGTCGTCATCGGCTCTCCGCGCTCCTCACACCGCCCTGGCCCGACAACCGGGCCGGCCTGGGCGAATCCCGTCAAACACAGCAATTCAAACACGCACCCTGCAGGGCTCCGGCGCTCCCTGCCCGGCCCCGAAACACTGCGCCTACTGTGGCACTGGCTCACACAAGCGGTACAGGCTCCGTCACAGCACGTCGAAGCCCGTCAGGTTGATCAGCTCGTGGAAGTTTCCGCGCCGGGTGAGATCGCCCTCGATCTTCAGGTCGCGTCGGGCGCGGTGGGCGTCGGTCGCCCGGTCGTAGTTCTCCTCCGTGAGGTGGAGGTGGATCTGGCGCTGCTGGCCGACGAGATCCCCGTTCTCCTGCATCAGCCGGCCCTCCACGGTGACCTCGCCGGGCCCGAAGTCGGCGACACGCTTGAGCTTCGTCGGACGGCCCACGATGGTCACGCCCCGGTCCGGTTCCTGGCGCCGCAGGTCCTGGGCGCCTTCCCGCAGCACGGGCACGAGGCGTTGCGGGAATTCCGCGACTGACTTCTCGTACGGCACGGGCCATCGTGGTGACCAGGCGAAGTCGAGCGAGAAGCCGTGCCCTGTCGGCCGATTGCCGTTCCCCTGCTGGGAGTTACGACTGTCCTGGCCGCCGATACCGGCCAAAGCCTCACATAGGTCGGCGGAAATGCCCTGCTCCACCCCCTCCGAGAAAGGGGCGGAGTCATCTGCCAGCGCCGCCTGCTCGGCCGCCGTACGTGCAGCTGTCACCGCCTCGTACATCCTGCGCGACACCTGGCGGGCGAACGGCTCCGGCGCCACATCCAGTTCGGGAACGTCCTCGAAGAGCGACCCTTCCGATGTGGCTTCGGGCAAGGGGACTTGGACCGTGAAGATGTAGCTTCCGGGAGCGCTGGGGCCGAACCGCGCGCTCTCTACGAAGTCCTTCGCCCTCTGCGGCTTGCGTCGCGGCTGCACAAGGCGGTGCTCCTCCGCGACTGTGTCGCAGGCTGCGGCCATCAGCAGATCCCGGGCGCTGGTCACGGCCAGAACACCGTCCTGCACCGGGATCGTGCCCGACGGTGTGCGTGGCATGGTCCTGATGTACTGCACATCGAGGCCGGTCATTGTCAGGTCCTGGTGAACGACCGAGGCTGGACGCCCCTCTGTGACAGACAGCGCACCGATCAGATCCGCCATCCGGTCCGCGTAGTCGGCGAGTTCACTGTCCAGAGGGAGGAGCACACGGTGGTGCTGGCCTCCCCATTCCAGCTCCCAACGGCGGCTGTAGCGGATCCGGCTGCCCTGTTTCCATCCTCTGCTGCGTAAGTAGTGCGCCACATCCCGCGGGCGCAGGCGCTCCAGCTCGTGCTCGGGCACTCCGACTGCTGTCATGGCACGGGCACCTCCTCGCACGCACGGTCGAAGAATTCGTGCAGAGCGTCGACTGTGAGGAGATTGTCGCGCGGCACAGTGACAGTGAGGGTCTTCTGCTCCCGCTGGACCGGCATGGAGTGGTGCTCCAGCGACAGCCAGTAAGCCGAGTGATGCAGGACCAGAGCCTCTTCATCGAGGCGGATGTACTTCCGTGGATCGGCGGGGACCACCACCATCACCAGGTAACACGGAACCTGCCTGCGGCCCCGCAGCCTCTTGAACTGCTCGATCGGCAGGGAGATCTTGAAACCGGAGTCGGTGGAGGTGAACTCGTCGACTCTGCGGGACTTTATTTGGAGGGCGATCTGGACATCCAGTTCCGGCATCTCGTGGTCCCGGCCGAGGATGAGGTCCTTGCCGATGTCCGGGTAGGGAACGGCCACTTGGAAGCCGGCCGCGGCGGCTATGGCCGCCACGAACGTCTCCCCGTACCAGCCCTGGTGGTTGTTGAGCTCCATGCGCCCCCGCGCTCCGGTCGCAGGCCACCCGTCACGCGCCTACGCTCGGAGTGACACAACGTTCACTGTCCGCGCAGGTTACTCGAGCAATGATCTTCCAGAAAGGCCGAGTTCCGGCCAGCCCCCGGTGTCAGACCGTGATCGATCCGTCATCGGCCGGCATCGGCCGTCGGGCCTCCGCCAAGGCCACTGTGTGCACGAACCATTCCAGGACTGCGCAGATCTCGTCGCTGTGGCCGGCGAAAACCTCCACCGGGAAGGAGGGACGCAGGTCCAGCTTGGCCTCAGCGAGATCGATGCCGTCGATCTCGTTCAGCCTGGCCATCAGCTCGCGCCGCAGCGGCTCGTCATCGAAGGGCTGGCGCCGCTTCAGGTGCTCGAAAACAGCCTCGACTGTGCCGGTGACCGGATAGATCGCCAGCGGCCACAGCTTCCGGGACTCCAGCGCATTGCCGACATCGAGAGTCGGGAAGCAACTGGTCTCACTTGCCCTGCCGTAGGCGCGATAACCGCCCTGCTGCTCCCAGAACCGCAGTGCGTCGCCTACGCCCTTGACGGTCTCCGGAGTCTGATTGTCACGCAGTTGCGCTTCGAACCTGGCAGCGGCTGCCTGCTGTTCGTCGTCCAGATCGTGAGTCGGCGAGATATCGCCGGTGACCTCCTTGCCGAGGAGAGTAGCCAGGTCTGCGGTGGTCAGCCGATGAGACCGGCGGGCGCGACGCGCGTCGTCGAAGGGGACGCCCTCCGCTTCCAGGAGAGTCTGCGGGTCCGCCGACTCGTCATCAGCGGCCCAGTGAAAGCCTTCCGAGATACGCCCGTCGGCTGTCAGCACTCGGTAGGCACCGTGCAGTCCCGCATTGGACGCCAGGTGGCTGCCCACCGCAACAGCATGGGTACCGACCAGCGCGGCGACGTCCCCATATGTCGTCCACGTTCCAGCGGGCATAGCCAGGAGCGCGGCCCTCAACTCCTTCCATCCGACCCACTCGTCGTCGGCATGAACCATGCCTTCGATGGGACCGGGCCACAACTGCACCGCCCGGTCGGCCAGTTCATCGGCGCGCGCGAGGATCTCCGCTCTGCCCCACCGCTCCTGCGCGGCGATCCCCTGGTTCATACGCAGGGCGCTGGCATCGAGGATTTCCTGCTTGCGCCGGAAGGGATGGTTCGAGAGCCGTGCGTTGTCCGCGGAGAGCGTGAGGTTGCCCAGCGTGTGAACGAGCAGCGCATGCAGTTCGTCGGGGCTCTGACCGTCCTCGGCCTCCTCGGCGAGCAATTCAAACCATTGCTGTGCGGGACTCTGCGGCAGCACGTGCTCCACCGTGAGTTTCGCCTTGGCGTAGTCGACCGGCTCGCTCGGACGGTAGCTCTCTTCCAGTCTGCGGAGCACCTGGGACCGCTGGTTACTCCGTCCGAACTTGTAGAACGGCCTGGTACGGATCGCCTCACGGACATCCTCGTCTCCTGGCCAGGCCCGCGCTCCCGTCTTGTTCCTCGACAGGGACCGGCGTACGGCTTCTGCCGGGAAGCCGTCCTTGCCCAGCTCTTTCTCCAGCTCCTTGGGCAGCTCCATGAAGACTCGGTTGCTGCCGGTCGTGGAGAGCCCGGCGAACAGGCGTCGCACCATGTAACTCTCGGCGTACGCCAATGCCTTTGCCGCCTCGTCCGCCGTGGCTTGACCGGCGTCAACCAGGTCGAGTAGATGGAGGGCGAGGGGGTAGTGGGTCTGGCCGCCCCACCGCGTCAGTCTCTCCAGCACTTCCCGCAGCTCCGGGTCCCCCTCAAGCTCGGGCTCCAGGATCCGCTTCAGTCGTCCGGCCCGCTGAGCGAGCGCGTTGATCTCTGCCTGCAGCACCGTCTCATTGCCACTCAACGGCTCCAGACGCTTCTTCTGGTCACGGTAGATCTCGCTCTGCTTGGCCCGACTGTTGCCGCCCACGACCAGGTCGAGCCAGACGAGCAGTTCGAGATTCGCCGGGCCGAGCTGTTCCTGCATGGGCAGCCAGAGATTGCGGTACACCGACTCTCCACGGGTCGGCAGGCACATGAAGAGGTAGTTGCGCAGCAGGTCACTCTGGCTCAGGCCCACGCCGGTGTTGTTGATCGACTCGAAGATCCGGTAGACGTTGTCACCCTCGGCGGCGGTGATCTCGACGATGGACAGCAGAGTGCTCAGCACTGTCTCCACGGCGTCCGTCCATGCCTCACCGCCGCTCTCCTCGCCTGCGGCGAGCGCCCCCAGGAAGAATCGGTATGCACCGCCCACATTTCCGGGTCCGCCGGCCTTCGGCGAAGATTCGACACAGGCGGTGAACGCATCCCGGTCGGCCTGGGTCGGCAGCAGGCGGTAGTGATCCTCGCCATCCCGGTAGCTGTTGACCAGCAGGAGGTCGTGGATCCGGGCGGCCTTCTTGTCCGTGCCCCGCTCCCGATGGCGGTCCCTCAATGCCGTGAAGGCGAGCATGAGCGTGGTGAGCCGCTGCTGACCGTCGACAACGAGCCAGCGCTGCATGCCCCCCGCGGTGATCTGCCCCGGTGCAAGCACGACGGAGCCCAGGAAGTGAGCGGCAGACGGCCTGCCCTCCAACTGGTCTTCGACCAGCTCCAGTACGTCGTCCCACAGTTGCTGCAGCTCATCCCGCTGCCAGCTGTAGGTGCGCTGGTACAGCGGAACCTGGAACTGCTTCTCGCCCTGGACGAGCTTGCTGAACGTGGTCTCTTGAGCATGCACGCGCTTGTTCTCCCCCAAGGTGTACCGGACCAGGTCGCCATTCTTCCCCATCCGGGTACGGTGATCAGGAGAACTGACGGATGGCACGAGCGGGGGCGCTGATGGCGACGCTGGGAATCCACAAGGACTTCCTGATGGAGTTCGCCAAGTTGGAAAAACCGGTCCAAAAGCGCGTCCACGAAGTGTTCGACAAATTCCAGGAGCACCGTCACGCCGGACTGCACCTCGAAAAACTCGAGAAGGCCCGCGACCCTCGCATCCGGACCATCCGCATCAACCAGTTCATGCGCGGAGTCGTCCTCGCGCCCGAGTCCGGCGACAGCTTCCTCCTGCTCAAGGTGATGCCGCACGACGACGCCATTGCCTGGGCGGTCAAGCACCGTGCCACCATCAATTCAGCCACTCAAGGCATCGAGCTTCGCAACGACGTCGCCCTGGAGCGGGCGACCGCCGGCGTACGGAGCCTCGCCTCGACGGACAGCAAGCGGCTCTTCGGGCACGTCAGCGACAAGGACTTGACCCGCCTGGGGGTCGACACCGACCTCCTGCCCCTCTTGAGGCATCTCGGTACCGAGGCGCATTTGGATGCGCTGCGTAAGGTCCTCCCCGAGCAGCAGTACGACGTTCTGGCCGGTCTCGCCGCCGGCATGGAGCCGGAGGACGTATGGCGAGAGGTGGTCCAGGTACAGCTGGAGTTCGCCGGGCCGAGTGTCTCCCAACAGATCAGTGTCGTCGCGGGCAGGGACGAGTCGACCGCACCGAAGGATCCCGACGAACTGTCGGTCGCCATGGCCCGCTCGCTGGGAAGAATCGCTCTCGTCTCCGGACCCGACGAGTTGATGGAGATTCTGGCCAAGCCTTTCGACGCATGGCGCGTGTTCCTTCACCCGAGTCAGCGGCGCATGGCCTACCGGTCCTCGTACAACGGACCTGCCCGTGTCACAGGCGGTCCCGGGACGGGAAAGACAGTGGTTGCCCTGCACCGCGCACTGCATCTGGCACGGCAGTTGCCGAGTGACGCCGCGGACGAGTCGATCCTGCTGACCACCTACACCCGGGATCTCGCCGCCGACCTCCGGCACAGTCTTGAACTACTGATCCTCGATGCGCAATTGCGCGGCAAGATCCGCGTCATCAATGTGGACGCGCTGGCCAACGAAATCGTGCGAGAGGCTCGCAAGGCCCCGCTGAAGATTGTCACGGGTCAGAGAGACATCATCGCGCGCTGGGCGCGCATAGCTCGTCGTCTCGGTATCGACTTCACCGATGTCTTCCTCGACCAGGAGTGGCGCCACGTCGTGCTCGCCCAGGACCTGCGTTCACCCGAGGCATATCTCAAGGCCTCGCGTAGCGGTCGCGGTGCCGCCCTGGGGCCTCTGAAGCGTGCGCAGGTATGGCGAGCGATCGAGGCCTTCACCAATGAGTTGCGCCAAGCCGACGAATGGACCTTCCTCCAAGTGTGCGCAGAGGCCGCTCGCCTCCTCGACGAGCAGGGCGAACCGCTTCGCTACCGGCATGTGGTAATCGACGAAGCACAGGACCTTCACCCCGCGCAGTGGCGGCTACTCCGCGCCCTGGTCTCATCAGGGCCGGACGATCTGTTCATCGCGGGCGACACCTACCAGCGGATCTACGGAAACAAAGTGTCGCTCCGCAGCCTTGGCATTTCGGTGACCGGACGCTCCGCCCGTTTGCGCATCAACTACCGCACCACTCAGGAAATCCTGGCCTGGTCCACTGCCCTCCTCACAGGAGAGCGGGTCGACGATATGGACGGCGGAGACGAGGCACTCATCGGGTACCGATCCACCCTTCACGGCGCACACCCGCAGACAAGTGGTGCCGGCAACAAGCCCGAAGAAATCGCAGGCCTGGTGGCCCAGATCGATGATTGGATCAAAGCTGGTGTGGCACCGCGCGAGATCGGAGTCGCCGTGCGATTCCTCCAGCTCGGCAAGGACATCGCACAGGCTCTGGGCCAGGCCGGGATGCCCGCGGCTGTCCTTGGTACACCGTCAGCGACGGGAGACGGAGTCCGCATCGGGACGATGCACCGGATGAAGGGCCTGGAGTTCCGTTGCATGGCTGTCGTCGGTGTGAATGACGGCATCGTTCCCATGCGCAGCGCGGTCACTGCTGAAGAGGTCGACCCTCAGCAGCACCGAGAGGACCTGCTAGGTGAGTTGAGCCTGCTATTTGTCGCTTGCACACGGGCACGGGAGGCGCTGCGTGTTTCGTGGCACGGTGAACGTAGCCCGTTCCTGCCAGCACGATAGAGGGCCGACCAGCCCATAAGCCCAGGTGAGAACCCAGCCGGCAGACGAGTCGGGCTGTACGCCGGGTTCTGTCGCCCGACCACCTCACGGCGGCCGGGGAGACGGCCATCCATCTAGGGTCGACGTTGCCGCCGACCTCGTGCGGTCTACCCAGGGACTCGGGCGGGCAGCCCTCGAACGTCCCCGCAGAGCGCTTTTGACGGCGCTCCTTTTGACCTTGCTCCAGGTGGGGTTTACCTAGCTGCCCAGGTCACCCTGGGCACTGGTGGTCTCTTACACCACCGTTTCACCCTTACCGAGGTCCGTACGGATACGGTCCCCGGCGGTCTGTTTTCTGTGGCACTGTCCCGCGGGTCACCCCGGGTGGCCGTTAGCCACCACCTTGCCCTGTGGAGCCCGGACGTTCCTCGGGAAGCCCCCGTCAAGGGGACTCCACGCGGCCGTCCGCCCGGCTCGTCTGCCGTGTCGACCATGTTACCGGGCCCTCATCCCTCGCAGGACCGGCCGCTGTCGCCAGTACCGAGCCCGCAAGGATCAGGGCGAACGAAGCCCCCACCCCGACCGTCAGCTTCTCGTCCAGGAACAGCACCCCCGCCGCCACCGCCACCGCCGGGTTGACGTATGTGATCACCGTCGACCTCGTCGGGCCGACCTCCTTGATCAGCTCCAGGAAGGCGACGAAGGCCACCGCCGTGCAGATCACGCCGAGGCCCGCCAGGGCCAGCAGGACCGTGGGCGAGGGCATGCTGGAAGGCCAGGTCATCGCGGCTGGCGTTGCGTACACCAGCGCCGCGGCGCCCAGGCACGACGCCGTGAGCTGCAACGACGGGACGTCCCTCAGCCACCTCGCCGCGATCAGCGGGGCCGTCGCGTAGCCCACCACCGTCACCAGCACCTCCGCCAGCGAGCGGGCGTCCCCGCCCGTCAGGTGCGGAACGGTCAGGATCCCCACACCCGTCAGGCCCAGCCCCAGGCCCGTCATCCGCCTCGCCCCCAGCCGCTCCGTGTCGCCGAAGAAGCGGGCCAGCGCCACTCCCACGATCGGCACCCCGGCGATCAGCAGACCCGCCGTCGAGCTGGACAGATGGCGTTCGGCGTCCGTGAGCGTGAACCACGGGCCGATGATCTCTATGCACGCGAAGGCCAGCATCGGCTTCCAGGCCCGCCTGACCGTCCCACCCAGGCCCCTCACCGCGAACGGCACCAGCAGCGCCGCGCCCAGCGCGCATCGTGTGAACACCACCACCGACGGGGACAGCGGGGCTTCCACCGCCACCTTGATCATCAGGTAGGGGATGCCCCAGACCACTCCCATCAGGGAGAACAGGAACCAGCCGCGTGCAGTCATGCGCACAGCCTCGGCCGGATCAGGGCCTGTCGTCTTGAACGCTGTTGCGGTACGCCGCCGGGGTCACGCCCAGGACGCGGCGGAACCAGCGGGTGAGGTGCGCCTGGTCCGCGAAGCCGACCTGCGAAGCCGCCTCGGCAGGGCGCAGGCCGGACTCCAGCAGGCGGCGGGCTCGGTGGACCCGGTACTGGGCCAGCCAGGCGTACGGCGGCAGCCCCATCGTCGTACGGAAGGCGCGGAGCAACTGGTAGCGGGACAGGCCCAGTTCCGCGGCCAGTACCGCCAGCGACGGGGGGTCCAGGAGTTCGTCGGCCAGGCGGTCCCGTACGAGGAGAGCGAGCCGGTCCGCGCCGGGGATCGTGTCCGTCGTGGGCCGGGCCGTGGAGTGGCGGCGGGCCAGGGCCGTGAGCAGCCAGGGCAGGCGGGACTCGGTCTCCAGGGGGTCGGGGCGGGCGCCCAGTTCGGTGTGGGTGAGGAGGATCGCCGAGGCCAGTTCGGGGTCGTCTATCAGTGGCTCGCGGAAGTGCGGGACGCCGCCCAGCGTTCCCTCCGTCAGCAGTGAGGTCTCCGCGTACAGCGCGCGGTAGGCGTAGCCGTCGGTCGCGTTGCCGGGGCCTCCCGTGTGCACCTCGCCGGGGGCGAGGACGACGATGGAGCCGGGGCCCGTGCGGATGTGGCCGCCGCGGTAGTCGATGACCTCGGTGCCGTCGACGCAGACGCCGACCGTGAACTCGTCGTGGGCGTGCGGGGCGTAGACATGTTTGTCGAAGCGGGCGGTCAGGAGGTCCAGGGACGGGCCGCACCGGCCCAGCCGGGCCCTCGTCCACAAGGCCTGCTCACCCATCCGACGCCCCCCCCTTCCCGCCAAGCCTTCCCACCATGCCTTCCCACCAGGCTTGGCCCGCCCATGAGCCGGTCACGGGACAGCTGTCAGCGGGAGAACGCCTTCAGGCCCCGTTTCCATGCCGCCCCCAGGTCGGCGTCGTCCGGAAACCGGCCGTGGATCTCCAGGACCACCATCCCGTGCGCGAACGCCCACACCGAACGGGCCAGGTCGAGGTCGCCGCCGCACACCCGCATCAGCGGCATCGCGGCCCGGTCCTCCAGGCCGGCGGGCAGCGCGGCGCGGGGCAGGGGGCGTTCGGTGGCGAGGCAGTAGAGGTGGGGGTGGTCGAGGGCGTAGGTGCGGTAGGCCTCCGCCAGGGTCAGGAGGGAGCCGGGGTCGCGTTCCTCCGCCGCCTCCATCGCCGCCGCCGACTCCTCCAGCATCTGCGCGATCAGCTCCACCTCCACGGCGTGCTTGTCGGGGAAGTGCTTGTAGAGGGAGGGCGCCTTGATGCCGAGGCGGTCGGCGAGAGTCCGCAGGGTGAGTGCGGCGGGCCCGGACTCCTCCAGGAGGGTCCGGGCGGCCGTCGCGATCTCGCGGGCTCGGGGGGTGAGACGGTCAGTCACGCTGGAAGCCCTCCTTGGTTCCACGCTGGAAGCCCTCCTTCGTACGCAGTCCGTAGCCGAAGGCGCGATCGTACGAGATGTGGGCGAGCCAGCCGCACAGGGCCGCGAAGGCGGGGGCCCAGGCGAAGAAGGGCTGGAACGCGTAGGCCAGCAGCAGTGCCAGCGGGACCAGGGCCCGGTGCATCGCGTTGTAGTACGGCACCGCGCGTGGCGGCAGCTGTCCCTTCGCCATCCGGGGCGCGTCGTCGAGGGCCACCAGGAAGGTCAGGTCCGGCAGGACGAAGAAGGCGAGCGCGAGGGTGCCGGCGAGCCAGCCGTGGTTGACGGCCTCCAGGACCGCGAAGGCGGACCAGAACAGGGCGTTGGCGAGCCATGCGGTGCGGCGGGCGAGGGAGCGGGCCGAGCGGTGCGTGGTGGTGCTTGTGACGGTGCTCATGGCTGCCTCCGGGACGGGTCGATGGCTCGATCGCGGGGTGGGACTCGATGTGCGGCTAACACCGTTAGCCCCACGCCCATAAAAGTAAGGCTAACGGCGTTAGCCGTCAAGAGGGGGGAACCGACCGCCGCGCCGACACCGCCCACGGCGCGCCGCCGCTTGACCCTGCCGCAGCGTCAACGTCTCTACTGATCCCATGCGGATCGGAGAACTCGCCGCCGCCGTCGGCGTCACCACGCGGACCGTGCGGCACTACCACCATCAGGGGCTGCTGCCGGAGCCGGAGCGGCTGGGCAACGGGTACCGGAACTACACCCTGCGGCACGCCGTCGTGCTCGCGCGGATCCGGCGGCTCACCGAGTTGGGGCTGGGGCTCGCGGAAGTGCGGGACGTGCTGGCCGACGACACGGAGAAAGAGCTCACGGAGATCCTCCAGGAGCTGGACGAGGATCTCGCCCGGCAGGAGGCGGCGATCCGGCAGCGGCGGGTACGGCTGCGGGCGCTGCTGGACGCCGACGAACTGCCCGCCGAAGGGCCGGTCTCCCCCGAACTCGCCGCGCTGTTCGGTGAGATGACCCCGCTGTCCGACTCCCCCATGGCCGCCAAGGACCGTGAGGTGCTCGCCCTCATCGAGGCCGCCGCGAGCCCCGAGGAGCGGGAGCGGATGCTGTCGGCGGTGAACTCCGTGCTCGCCTCGCCCGAAGGGGTGGCCAGGGCCAACGAGGCCTACGCGCTCCTCGACGCCCTCGCCGAGGCCTCCGTCGACGACCCTCGCGTGGACGACGCCGCCCGCAAGCTCGCCGACAGCACACCCCGCGAACTGCTCCCCGAAGCCGTCTCCCTGGACCACGGCAGCAGCTTCCTGCGCGCCTTCTACGCCGACTTCGCCCCGGCCCAGGCGGAAGCCATCCGCCGGGCCATGCGCATCCTCACGGAGGAGACATGAAGACAGCGGCCTCCGCCCTCGTACGGCATGAACTGCGGCTGTTCGTCAGCCTCGCGCTGTGGGTGGCCCGGCGTACGCACCAGACCGGTCACGGACAAGGATTCGGATACGCCCGTGGCGAGGGCCCGTTGATGTTCGGGCTCGCGTTCGTGTGCGTGATCGAGTCGGTGACGATGTCCGTGCTGCTGCGGGATCTGCCCGCCGTGCACACGCCGGTCCTCGTCCTGGACGTCTACGCCGTCGTCCTCGTCGTCGGCATGCACGCGGCCAACGTCGTACGGCCCCACGTACTCGACGCCGACTCCCTCCGGATCCGCCGCGCCGCGCTCGTCGACCTCCGCATACCCCTGCACCACATCACCGGCGTACGGCGCGAGTTGCGCGCCAGCCACCGGCGCACCGAAGGCGAACTCGACCTCGCCATGGGCGCACGGACCACCGTCACCCTCGAACTGGCCCAGCCCGTCCGCCACTTCACCTTCCTCGGACGCCCGAAGCAGATCCACCTCGTCCGCTTCCACGCCGACGAACCCGGCGAGTTCGTCCGCGCGGTCACGCAGGCACGAAACGCACGGTCGGAGCAGGTCCAGGGTCGGCCTGTGTGAGGCGGACCCGCAGCCGCTCACCCAGGGACAGACCGGCGCCCTCGACCCGTCCGATCACCGCCGGTGACTCCAACTGCACCACGCCCACCGCCGGTCGACGCTCCTCGACCTCCACCACGCACCCGTCGAACACCTCCCCCACCCGGTCCTTCAGCAGGGCCGCCTCGACGATGTCCACGCAGGCCCGTTCCACCGCGCCCGCGCGCCGGCCGCCCTCGGCCATTTCGCGGGGCAGCGCGTCGAAAGCGCCCAGAACCCAGTCGGGCACCGGGTCCCCCGCCACCGCCGCGAGGCAGATCTCCGACGCGTACCGGTCGGCCAGGCGGCGCAGTGGTGCCGTGCAGTGGGCATAGGGCGCGGCGACCGCCGAGTGGGTGGTGATGTCGGGCAGTACGCCGTCCCGGAAGACCGTGTAACCCGCGCCCCGCAGCAGCGTCGTGCACTCCTGGAGGAACGCCGCGTGGTGCGGGACGTGCGGGTCCAGGGAGCGGACCAGCGCCGCGTACGACACGTGGTGCGGCCAGTCGATGTGCAGGGCGTGGGCCGTGCGGCGCAGGCGGCCGACGGCGCCGTCGGGGGCGGCGGGGAGGGTGCGCAAAACGCCGGTGCCGTGCGCCAGCATCAGGTCCGCCGCCGCCATCCCGGTCAGCAGGGAGATCTGGGCGTTCCAGCCGTCGGCGGGAAGCACGGCGCGGTAGGTCAGTTCGTACGTCCCGTCCCGCTCGACGATCTCCTGTTCGGGGACGTTCAGCGAGATCCCGCCCCGCTCGACCTCGAGCTCCTCCCGCAGCCGTCCGATCACCTCCAGCAGTGCCAGTGGCTCCTCGGCCGTCTTCGCGTCGATCTCCTTCTGCACGCCTTCGTAGTTCAGCTTGGCCCGGCTGCGGACCAGGGCGCGGCGGACGTCGACGGCGACGGTACGGCCCTCCGCGTCGAGGTCGATCGTCCACAGGGCGGCCGGGCGCGTCCGGTCCGGGAGCAGGCTGGCCGCGCCCTCGCTGAGGGAGACGGGGTGCAGGGGGACCTTCTCGTCCGGGAAGTAGAGGGTCATCACACGGCGGTGTGTCTCCGCGTCCAGGGCCGATCCGGGGACGACGAAGGCGGCGACGTCCGCGATGGCGTACCGGACGCGGTAGCCGGCGCCCCGGCGGGAGAGGTGCATCGCCTGGTCGAGGTCGGTGGAGGCAGGGGGATCGATCGTGAACAGGGGGATGTCGGTGGCGTCGTACGACGGGAGCACGGGAGGTGTCCCGGCGTCCGCCGAGGCCTCCGGCGGATACGTCTGCGGCACCCCCAGTTCGGTGCGCAGCGCTGTGAGGGCGGCCCGGAGGGGGGCTTCGGGGGCGCCGGTCACGCGGATGTGGCGGCGGGGCATACAGCGAGCGTAGGGCCGGGGACCCCGGGGAGCACGCCGTACGCTGTCGCAGAGCTGTATCGGATCTACAGCCGTCACAGCTGCTGCCGCCGCCACCGAAGGAGATCCCGCTCGTGCTTGTCCTGCTGCCGCCGTCCGAAGGCAAGGCCTCCTCCGGTCGTGGCGCCCCGCTGAAGCTGGAGTCGTTGTCGCTGCCGGGGCTGACCGAGGCCCGTGCGGCCGTTCTCGGCGAGCTCGTCGAACTGTGCGCCGGCGACGAGGACAAGGCGCGCGAGGTGCTCGGACTGAGCGAGGGGCTGCGGGGCGAGGTCGGCAAGAACACCGAGCTGCTGACGGCCGGGGCGCGGCCCGCCGGGGAGATCTACACCGGGGTGTTGTACGACGCCCTGGAGCTGTCCTCCCTCGACACGGCCGCCAAGAAGCGGGCCGCCCGTCAGCTCCTCGTCTTCTCGGGGTTGTGGGGTGCCGTCGGGGTCGCGGACCGGATCCCGTCGTACCGGTGCTCCATGGGTGTGAAGCTGCCCGGCCTCGGAGCGCTGGGCGCGCACTGGCGTACGCCGATGGCGGCGGCGCTTCCCGAGGCGGCGGGGAACGGGCTGGTGCTGGATCTGCGGTCCTCGGCGTATGCGGCGGCGTGGAAGCCGAAGGGTGAGGTGGCCGGGCGGACGGCGAGTGTGCGGGTGCTGCACGCGCCGACGCGGAAGGTGGTCAGTCACTTCAACAAGGCGACCAAGGGGCGGATCGTACGGAGTCTGCTGTCGGCGGGCATCGCGCCGACGGGGCCCGCCCAGCTGGTGGAGGCGCTGCGGGACCTCGGGTATGTGGTGGAGGTCGAGCCGCCGAAGGGCGCCGGTAAGGCGTGGACGCTGGATGTGCTGGTGGACGAGATCCACTAGCGGTTGCATCCTCTGCAACGTTCGTTGCGCACACCGCTCCCCCTGGGCACGATGAGGCCATGACCTCGCCGCTGCCCTCCTCGCCGTACGCCTCCGTGCTCGACCTCGCGCCCGTCGTGCCCGTCGTCGTCATCGAGGACGCCTCCGATGCCGTGCCGCTGGCGCGGGCGCTGGTGGCCGGAGGGCTGCCGGCGATCGAGGTGACCTTGCGGACGCCGGTCGCGCTGGAGGCGATCCGGGCCATCGCCGACGGGGTGCCCGGCGCGGTGGTCGGCGCGGGGACGGTCGTGACGCCGGAGCAGGTGAAGCGGTGCGTGGAGGCCGGGGCGCGGTTCCTGGTCAGCCCGGGCTGGACGGACGTACTGCTGACCGCGATGCGGGCGTCCGGGGTGCCGTTCCTGCCGGGGGTGTCCACGGTGTCGGAGGTCGTGGCGCTGCTGGAGCGCGGGGTGCGGGAGATGAAGTTCTTCCCTGCGCAGGCGGCGGGCGGGACGGCGTATCTGAAGTCGCTGGCCGGGCCGCTGCCTCAGGCGCGGTTCTGCCCCACGGGCGGTATCGGTCCGGCGAACGCGCCGGAGTATCTGGCCCTGCCCAACGTCGGGTGCGTCGGCGGGACGTGGATGCTGCCCGCGGATGCGGTCGCCGCGCGGGACTGGGACCGGATCGAAGAGCTGGCCCGCGCGGCGTCGGGGCTCAGGGACGCAGGTGGGACGTGTCGTTGAAGAGCCGTACGCTCGCGTTGCCGTCGGCGTAGTACGCCACGGCGGACAGGGACGCGGCCGACAGTTCCATCCGGAACAGGGACTCCGGTGGGGCGCCGAGCGCGAGTCGTACGAACGTCTTGATCGGCGTGACATGCGTGACGAGCAGGACCGTGCGTCCCGCGTACGCCGCGACCAGCTTGTCCCTCGTCGCCGCGATACGGGTGGCCGTGGCCGCGAAGCTCTCGCCGCCGCCGGTGGGTTCGGCGTCCGGGTCGGAGAGCCAGGTGTTGAGGTCGTCGGGGTAGCGCTCCCGCACCTCGGCGAAGGTGAGCCCCTCCCACGCCCCGAAGTCGGTCTCCCGGAGCCCGTCCTCGACGGTCACGTCGAGCCCGAGCCGCTCGGCCACCGCGGCGGCGGTCTCCCGGGTACGGGTGAGGGGCGAGGCGAGGATCTCCTGGACGGTCCCGCGCCGGGCAAGGGCAGCAGCGACCCGCTCGGCCTGCTCACGCCCGACGTCGGACAGGGACGGATCGGTCCCTCCACTCCCCGAGAAGCGCTTCTGGGGCGTCAACGGCGTCTCCCCGTGCCGCAGCAGCACAAAGGTCGCGGGCGCCCCCATGTCGGCCGGCGCCCACCCGGGGCTGGCCACCACCTTCGCGGCACTCACATCAGCCTCGGCCGCAGCGGAGGAAGACACGGCAGAGGCAGGCCGGGAACCCCCGGCAGCGGCAGAACCCAACGCCGCACGCACCTTCGCCGCACCGGCGACCGCATCCCCCGGCGGACCCACAGGCTCAGACACCGCAGCGGCGGAGGCGTCCGGCTCCGCCGTCGAATCCGACGCCGACCACTGCTCCCCCCGCTTCCCCGCGTCCATCGCCTCGTTCGCGAGCCGGTCCGCGTGCTTGTTGCTCTCCCGCGGGATCCACTCGTACGTCACCTGGTCCGGCGGATACACCCGCCCCGCCTCCATCGCGAGCGGCTTCATGTCCGGGTGCTTGATCTTCCAGCGGCCCGACATCTGCTCGACGACGAGCTTGGAGTCCATGCGGACGTGGACCGAGGCGGTGGGGTCCAGTTCGTGCGCGGCGCGCAGACCGGCCAGCAGGCCCCGGTACTCGGCGACGTTGTTGGTCGCGACGCCGATGTACTCGGCCCGCTCCATCAGCGTCTCGCCGGTCGCCGCGTCGATGACCACGGAGCCGTAGCCCGCGGGTCCGGGGTTGCCCCGGGACCCGCCGTCGGCCTCGACGATGAACTCCCGCACGCGCGACGCTCCTTACAGGCCGGACTCGGACGTACGCACCAGGATGCGGCGGCAGTTCTCGCAGCGGACGACCGTGTCCGGCGCGGCCGCGCGGATCTCGTTGATGTCGGTGATCGCCAGCTCCTGGCGGCAGCCCTGGCAGGTCCGCTGGTACAGCTTCGCCGCACCGATGCCGCCCTGCTGCTCGCGCAGCTTGTCGTAGAGCTTGAGGAGGTCCGCGGGGATCGTGCCCGCGATGACCTCGCGCTCCTTGGTGACGGTGGCGACCTCGTTGTCGATGCCCTCGAACGCGGCCTCCCGGCGGGCCGTCGCGTCGTCGACCTTGCCCTGCACCGAGCCGACCCGCTCGGTCAGCTCGGCGACCCGCTCCTGTGCGGACTCCCGGCGCTCCATGACCTCCAGGACGATGTCCTCCAGGTCGCCCTGGCGCTTGGCGAGGGAGGTGATCTCGCGCTGGAGGTTCTCCAGGTCCTTCGGGGAGGTGACGGCCCCGGAGTCCAGGCGCTGCTGGTCGCGGGTGGCGCGCTGACGCACCTGGTCCACGTCCTGCTCCGCCTTGGTCTGCTCGCGGGCGGTGTCGCTCTCCTCGGTCTGCGCGGCGACCAGCAGGTCACGCAGCTGGGTGTGGTCCTTGGTCAGCGACTCGATCTCGGCGTGCTCGGGCAGCGACTTGCGCTTGTGCGCGAGCTGCTGGAGGCGGACGTCGAGGGCCTGGACCTCGAGGAGGCGGATCTGGTCGGCGGGCGCGGCGTTCAGTTGGGGGCTCCCAGTGAGTCGGTGGTGTCGGTGGCGGACGCCGCGTGGGCGGTCCAGGGGTCGGTGACCGTCTTGGAGACGTGGACCCGCAGGCCCCATCCATGGCGGTCGGAGATCTCGTCGAGCTGGGTCGCGGCCAGCTCGCACCAGGGCCATTCGGTGGCCCAGTGCGCCGCGTCGAGCAGCGCGAGAGGACTGTGGGCGACGGCCTCGGACGCCGGGTGGTGGCGGAGGTCCGCGGTGAGGAAGGCGTCGACGCCCGCGGCGCGTACGGCGTCGAAGAGGCTGTCGCCGGAGCCGCCGCTGACGGCGACCGTGCGGACGACCGCCTCGGGGTCGCCGGCGACGCGGATGCCCTGCGCGGTGGCGGGGAGCCGGGCGGCGGCACGTGCCGCGAAGTCCTTCAGGGGCAGCGGGTGGTCCAGCTCGCAGATCCGGCCGAGGCCTCGGCGGCCCTCCTTGTCGGAGGGGTCCGGCACGAGCGGTCGTACGACCCGGAGGTCCAGCGCGCCCGCGAGCGCGTCGCTCACCCCGGGGTCCGCGGTGTCCGCGTTCGTGTGCGCCACGTGCAGGGCGATGTCGTTCTTGATGAGCGTGTGGACGACGCGCCCCTTGAAGTGGCTCGCCGCGACCGTCGTCGTACCCCGCAGATAGAGCGGGTGGTGGGTGACCAGCAGGTCGGCGCCCAGCTTCACCGCCTCGTCGACGATCTCCTGGACCGGGTCGACGGCGAACAGGACCCGCGAGACCTCCTGGTCGGGGTCGCCCACGACGGTACCGACCGCGTCCCAGGACTCGGCCCGCTCGGCGGGCCACAGGTTCTCCAGCGCGGTGATGACTTCAGACAGACGGGGCACGGGGCAAAGGCTACCTGGCTGGTCTGTGCCGATGTACCGGTCCGGCTCCCGATGACCCCGCCCAGCACAATCGTCCCGTTTTCCTCAGGCGAATCGTTCCTGGGCCACCCCTTTGTGTGAAGTGGTCGTCGGCTCGTCCCACGTCCGTGCGTGCGAAAACTAGCTTCGTGGCCGGAGGTGACCGAACGATGACGGCCTGTGCGATCGAGCCCACGACGGCGGACGAGGACGGTACGCCGAAGGCTGGCTGCACGATCACCGCGGACGGCGCGTACGCCGCCCGCCTCACGCTGGACGGCGACTCCTGGTTCCCGGAGCGCTGGACGCTGGACGGCCCCGAGCCGTACGCGGTACCGCTGCCCGGCAACCAGCCGGAGGAGCCGGGCACCGAGGTGCAGCCGATGGGCGACGGACGGGTTCTGATCAGGCGGTTCGCGGACGGGCGGCACAACTTCTCGCTGCTCTACCCGACCGGCCCCGCCACCGGCGAGCTGCCGCTCGGGGCCGTCGAGTGCCCGGAGGAGGGCACCCGGCTGTGGCTGCTGCCCCCCGCACCGGGGGGCGACAAGGCGTACGCCCTCGCCGCGGGCCGGCACTCGACCGCGGTGTGGCTGGTGGCGGGGGGCGCCTTCGGGCCCGAGCACCTCGCGGAGATCCCGGGGCGCTGCTCGGGCGGGGTGTGGCTGGACCGGGCGGGGCGGATGCTGGCGCTCGACCGGGAGGTCGGGGGGTGCACCAAGGCGATCGTGGTCGATCTGGAGCGCGCCGGTGAGGTGTCGCCGCTGCTGCAGATCTCCGCGGGCAGTGACGACCGGCTGCTGCTCGCCGACCCGGACAGCGGGCTGCTGCTGATCCGTTCGGACGCGCCCGGTGAGGAGCGGCTCGGCTGGGGGGTGCTCGGCAGCACGCTGCCGGTGCGTTTCCCGGAGAGCCTGCGGCTGCCCGAGTGCGCGGTGACGCCGTTCGCCGCCCAGCCGGGGCAGGTGCTGATGCCGGAGAACTGTGCGGTGGCGCTGCGCATCGACGGGCCGGTCGGCAGCTGGGTCGGCATGTGGCGGCCGAACGGGCGGCAGGTGCACCATCTCGCGGCGCCCATGGGGTGGTTGACGGGTGCCGGGCTGTGGACGCGGGACGGGGTGCTGCGGTTGCCGTACGCGACGGACGAAGTGTCGTGCGGGGTGGCGGAGTTGACGGTGCCGACGGGGGAAGCGGGGGGCGGGGGAAGGACGGGGGACGCGGGCCCGGGGGATCCGGTCCGGGACGCGACGGCCGACGAGTCGACGCCGGGGAGGCCGTCGGACTCGGACGGGCCGCCGCCACCGGATCCTCCGGAGCCCGCGGTACTGAGACCGGTGCCGCTCGGGCAGGCGCCGTTGGAGGCGCTCGGGAAAGCGGCGTCGAAGGGCCTCGGGAAAACGCCGTTGGGCGGTCTTGTAACGAACTAGTGCCGGTTGGCGTGGCCGCCTGGATTCGCCCCGTGGTCGGTTGGTTAAACTCGCCCGGCTGTTAGAAAGATCATGTTGACGGGGTGAGTTCTTCCGATGAGCGACGCAAGCACGATTCAGCCGCCGCGCACCGATGTCCAGCAGACGTCCGGCCACGGTCGGCACCGGGGGCAGGTCTCGGCTCACGACGGCGATTCGGCCCCTCGGGGCCGGCACCGCAAGCCGGTCGAGGAAGCCGAGAAGGCTGCCTGACGGTACGGCGAAGGGGTCCGCGTGTCGGCTGACACGCGGACCCCTTCCGTATGTCTGCTCCCGTATGTCTACTCCCGCTTGAGTCCCAGCACCTCCGCCGCCGCGAACGTCTCCCCCGAGGGCCGCCCGGCGTAGTGCGGGGTGAGCAGCGCGTCCAGTTCGTCGTACGTGAAGGTCTCCTGCTTGCTGTCGAACTTGGCCTGCACTCGCGGTCGTTCGACGACGGCGACCATCCCTCCGTGCAAGACGAGCAGCTGGCCATTGACGCGGGCGGCGGCGGGTGAGGCCAGGTAGCCGACGAGCGGGGCCACATGCTCGGGGGCGAGCGGGTCGAGCCCGGCGTCGGGCGCTTCGAGGCCCGCGAAGACGTCCTCGGTCATCCGGGTGCGGGCGCGCGGGCAGATGACGTTCGCGGTGACGCCGTACTTGGCGAGGGCGAGGGCCGTGGAGGTGGTGAGCCCGACGATTCCGCCTTTCGCGGCGGCGTAGTTGGGCTGTCCGGCCGAGCCCGCCAGGAACGCCTCCGACGAGGTGTTCACGATCCGCCCGTACACCGGCCCGCCCGTCGCCTTGGACCTCTCCCGCCAGTGCGCGGAGGCGAAGCGGGTGGTGTTGAAGTGACCCTTGAGGTGGACCCGGATCACCGAGTCCCACTCCTGTTCGGTCATGGAGAAGACCATGCGGTCGCGCAGGATGCCCGCGTTGTTGACGAGGATGTCGAGCTTGCCGAACTCCTCGACGGCCGACTGCACGAGCCGCTGGGCCTGTGAGAAGTCGGAGACGTCCCCGGTGTGGGCGAGCGCCGTGCCGCCCGCCGCGCGGATCTCGGCGGCGACCTCCTCGGCGGGGCCCGCGGAGGCCTCGCCGGAGCCGTCCCGGCCGGGCTGCCCGTAGTCGTTGACGACGACGGCGGCGCCGAGCCGGGCGAGTTCGAGCGCCTCGGCCCGGCCCAGGCCGCGTCCGGCACCGGTGACGATCGCGGAGAGCCCCTCAAGTGGCTGTGACATACCCGGAGTTCCTCAGATCTCTATGCAGGTGCGCAGCGAGGTGCCGGTGCGCATCTGGTCCAGGGCCTCGTTGATGTCGGCCAGCGGGACGCGGTGGGTGATCAGGCCCTCCAGGTCGACGCGGCCCGCCCGCCACAGGGCGATGGTCCGCTCGTAGGAGGTCAGGACGTCACCGCCGCCGTACATGGACGGCAGGATCCGCTTCTCGTCGAAGAACAGCTCGAACATGTTGAGCTGGAGGTTGTCGTCCATGGCGCCCGCGCCGACGACGACCAGGGTGCCGCCGCGCCGGGTGTTCTCGTACGCGGTGCGGGCCGTGGCCGACTTCCCGACGACCTCGAAGACGTAGTCGAAGCCCTCGCCCGCGGTGACCTGTTGCTTGGCGTCGGCCAGCTCGTCGGGGGAAACGGCCCTGGTGGCACCGAACTTGAGGGCGGACTCACGGCGGGAGAGCACCGGGTCGACGGCCACGATCTCCGCCGCGCCCTTGAGCCGGGCGCCCTGGATCGCGGAGATGCCGACGCCGCCGCAGCCGATGACGGCGACGGACGAGCCGGCCTGTACGTCGGCGGTGTTGAGGGCGGCGCCGAGGCCCGTGGTGACTCCGCAGCCGATCAGCGCGGCGATGTCGAAGGGCACGTCGTCGGGGATCGGTACCGCGCAGCCCGCGTCGACGACGACCTCCTCGGTGAAGGTGCCGGTGCCGGCCATGCCGAAGACGTCTCCGGCGGGGCGCCTGAAGTTGGGGGTGCCGGCGTTCATGAACCCGGCCAGACACAGCTCGGTCTGGCCGCGCTTGCACGCCGGACACGCGCCGCAGGCGGGCAGCCAGCAGACGACGACCCGGTCTCCGGCCTTCAAGTGGCCTACGCCCTCCCCGACTTCGAGGATCTCGCCCGCGCCCTCGTGACCGGGCACGAAGGGCGCGGGCTGCGGCAGCACGCCGCTCATCCCGGACAGATCCGAGTGGCACAGCCCCGCGGCCCGCACCCTGATCCTGACCTTCCCGGGACCGAACCCGACCGCCTCGACGTCGTCGAGGACCTCCAGCTTGTCCTGGCCGATCTCGTGCAGTACGGCTGCGCGCATGGTGCGGCTCCCCTCAACGGCTGGTGTGCTCAGGTGTGTTCGACGACGGTGTCGGCGAGGACGGGCGCGTCGTCCCGTTCGACGGCGCTCACGGCGACCCGTACGGCGTCCTGCTGTTCCCACATCCGGATGCGCAGGGTCTCCCCCGGGTACACGACCCCGGCGAACCGGGTGACGTAGGACCGCACCCGCGTCACGTCCCCGCCCAGCGCGGTGTCGACGACCGCCTTGAGGGTGATGCCGTAGGTGCACAGTCCGTGCAGGATGGGCCGCTCGAACCCGGCGACCTTGGCGAACTCGGGGTCGGCGTGCAGCGGGTTCCAGTCGCCGGAGAGGCGGTAGAGCAGGGCCTGGTCCTCGCGGACGGCCCGCTCGACGACCCGGTCGGGCTCGCCGGAGGGCGGGTCGAGGCGGCCGGACGGTCCCCGGTCGCCGCCCCAGCCCCCTTCGCCGCGTACGAAGATCTGCGCGTCGTTGGTCCACAACGGGCCGTCGGCGTCGGCGACTTCGGTGCGCATGACGAGGACGGCGGCCTTGCCCTTGTCGTAGACCGCGGCGATACGGCCGGTGGCGGTGGCGGTGCCCGCGGCGGGCAGCGGGCGGTGGATGGTCAGCGCCTGGCCGCCGTGCAGGACCTTGGCGAGGTCGACCTCGATGCCGGGCATGGACAGACCGCTGATCACGCCGGGCGAGCCGGAGCCGGCGACGGTGGCGAAGCTCGGCAGGACGTGCAGTCTGGACTCGAGGGTGTAGCGCAGCTCGTCCGGGTCCGTCGCCGGGACGCCTGCTCCGATGCCGAGGTGGTAGAGCTGCACGTCCTTGGAGTTCCAGGCGATCTCGCCCGTCCGGGGTTCGGCGGCCACTGCCTTTGCGGCGTCGATGGGCATGGGGCTCCTGAGGGCTCAGAGACCTCGGTGCGACCGTCCGCACCGTCGGCCGCACCGAGGTCGTTCACGGGTCCGTGCCTCCGCGCTCGTTCTAGAACGCGTTCCAGTACGGCGACCCCTGTATAGCCCAGCTCTCAGAAGTTGTGAAGACTACTGACGGCATGTCAGATGCCGGGGTCCATGACATTTGTACTGCCGGATTCCGTACATGTCCCTCTGCCGCGCACGTGGGCGGGTTCGTAGCGTGGGAGCCATGACACAAGGCAGCGGGAACGGGTCGTGGTGGCGCAGGGCGTCGTGCCGTACGGACGCGTGGCAGGCGGCGCGGGCGGACTGGAAGTCGGACATGGAACGCTTCAAAGCCGACCAGCGCACCGCCCGCGAAACCGGCGTGCCGGTCGAGAACCCGGGCCCGCCGCCCACCGGCTTCTCCCTCCTCCCCTGGCTGCTGATGGGAATGGGCGCCTTCTCCAACGTCTTCCAGGCCGGAACGCCCCAGCCATGGCTGGGCGCCCTCGGCCTGCTCGCCTTCAACTCCCTCTACATCTACGTCGTCTTCCGCGCCTTCGTGAAGGAGAAGCGCGAGGCCCGCTCGACCCGGGTCGCGCTCGTCCTGATGGGCGTGGTCACCTGCGCCCTGGCCATCGGCTACGGCGGCAACTGGCTGTACTTCTTCCCCCTGCTCGGACTGGCCACGGGCGCCGTGACCCGCGGCCCCTGGCTCGGCCGTACCGGACTCTGCCTCACCGCGCTCGCGGTGGCCGTCTCCGCGGTCCGGGACGGCTGGGACGCGGTGAACATCGGATACGCCACCTTCCTGTCGACGATGGTGACCGCGGCGATCCTGTCCCTCTCCGAGGCGGTACGGGAACTGCGCGCCGCCCGCGAGGAACTGGCCCGGCGCGCGGTCGAGAAGGAACGCCTGCGCTTCTCCCGCGACCTCCACGACCTCCTCGGCCACACCCTGTCCGTGATCGTGGTCAAGTCGGAGGCCGCCCGCCGTCTGGCCCTCCGCGACATGGACGCGGCCCTCGCCCAGATCACCGACATCGAGTCCGTGGGCCGCCAGGCGCTCACCGAGATCCGTGAGGCGGTCACCGGCTACCGCGAAGGAAGCCTCAGCACAGAACTGGACCGCGCCCGCTCGGCCCTGGAGGCCGCGTCCATCGAACCCGTCGTACGCCACTCCGGCCCACCCCTGACCGCCGACACGGAGACGCTGCTGAGCTGGGTCGTACGGGAGGCCGTCACCAACGCGGTGCGGCACAGCGGGGCTTCACGGTGCGAGATCACGGTGGAGGGGACGGCGGAACGGGTGCGGCTGCGGGTGGTGGACGACGGGCGGGGGGTGGTGGGTGCGGTCGGTGCGGTGAGCGGGGCGGGTTCGATGGGCGGGGTCAATGCGGTGGGTGCGGTGACCGGGGTGGGTTCGATGGGCTCTGCCGGCACCGGTCTGAAGGGCCTGTCGGAACGCCTCGCGGCGGCGGGCGGCCGACTGGAGGCGGGCCCGGGCCCGAGGGGCGGGTTCGTGGTGATGGCGGAGCTTCCGGTGGAGGTGTTGGAGCGGGAGGTGGCGGCGGTGGGGTGAGGGGCGGGGGGAGAGGTTCGGGGGCGGGGTGCGGGGTCCGGGGTGCGGGGTGAGGTGCTGGGGTGAGAAGCCCGAGGTGCGGGGCCCAAGGTGCGGGGCCGGGGCGAGAAGCCCGAGGTGGGGGGTCCTGGGCGAAAGGCCCCGGGGCCGGGGTGCGCGCCGAGGCGAGGGTCGAGGGCCGGAGGCCCAGCGGGAGGCCCAGCGGTGAGGGGGCAGGGTGAGAAGCCGGGGGTGAAGGACCCAAGGCGAGAAGCCCGTGGTGCGGGGGCCGGAGGCTCGGCGGGAGGCCCGAGGTGAAGGGGCGGAGGCGAGAAGCCCGGGCGAGGGGCCCGAGGTGAAGGGGCGGAGGCGAGAAGCCCGGGCGAGGGGCCCGAGGTGAGGGGCCGGGGCGAGGGGCCGGAGCGAGGGGCCGGAGCGAGAAGCCCGAGGTGCGGGGCCCAAGGTGCGGGGTCCGGGGTGAAGGGCCCTGGGCGAAAGGCCCCGGGGCCGGAGTCCGCGCCGAGGCGAAGGTCGGGAGCCGGAGGCCCAGCGGGAGGCGCCAGGTGAGGGGGCAGGGCGAGAAGCCCGGGGTGAAGGACCCAAGGCGAGAGGCCCAGGGTGCGGGGCGCCCGCGGCGAGGGGCGGGGGCCAGAGGCCCGGCACGAGGGGCCAGGGGCCAGGGCCGAGGACAAGAGGCCCGGCACGAGAGGCCCGGGGCCAGGGCCGAGGGTGAAAGGCCCGGTGCGAGAGGCCCGGGGCCAGGGCCGAGGGTGAAAGGCCCGGTGCGAGGGATGGGGCCAGGGCCGAGGGTGAG